>ONHE01000154.1 GCA_900317545.1 uncultured Prevotella sp.
CCGTGCGCGAGCGATGACCGCTGCGGCAGTAGATGAGCAACGGGCGGGAGCGGTCGAAGACCTCCATCACCCGCTTCTTGAAATCGCCCGCGTGCATGTCGATGTTCACTGCACCGGCGATATGTCCCTGTGCATATTCGGCTGCCGTGCGCACGTCAAGCAACTGTGCGCGGCTTGACAGCACGGCCCGTTCAAACTCTTCCGCGATCACGGAATGGATGCTCTCATGCCGGGTGCATGAAAACAGCGTCACACCCAGCGCTGCCATAAGGGCTGCCAAAAACTTTTTCATCTCGTATCCCTATTGTTTGGTTACACCGTCATTCATGAATTGCTCAATCTCCTCGATCCGTCGCAGGCCCATCTGGCGTCCTATCTCATATACACGTCGCATCTCGGCAGGATCCTTGGAGATGTGTCCGATCGGCAACGGCTTGTCAGGCCGTATCACGAGTGCGCGTCCCGCCTGCTCCTCCTGCCGCACGTAAGCTTTCTGTGCGTTGTACATGTCAGGCCTTGAGCACATGGCCCGCAGCAGTTCGGGATAGCGGCGCAGTCCGATCCGCATCAGAGGAAGCAGTCGGGAACGACGCTTCACATAGTCGGCAGGCTGTGTCTCGACGACAATGTTGCGGTCAAAGCCCAGTTGCTGGAAATACGCCAACGGAATCGAATCACTGATGCCTCCGTCGAGCAGCTGCCTTACCCCTATGTCGACCACGCGCGAGACGAGCGGCATCGATGCCGAGGCGCGGAACCATTCGTAATCCTCCTCTGTGCAACGGCTGACTTGCTGATAGACCGCACGCCCCGTCCACACGTCGGTGCATACCACATAAAACGCCATGGGGTCAGCCTCAAAGGCCGCTTCATCAAAACGATCGAGGTGCCTCGGCAGCTCATGGTAGCAGAAACGGCCGCCAAACAGATCGCCAGTCCGGATCCAGGAGCGCAGCGAGCAGTAACGCCAGTCGTTAGCGAAGCGTGTATTATAGCGTATACAACGGCCAGGCTGGTGCGACTTGTAATTGCATCCGAACGCTGCACCTGCCGACACACCGATAATGCCGTCGGGTCTCAGCCCACGCTCCATCATCACGTCGATCACGCCGGCAGTGAACAGTCCGCGCATCGCTCCGCCCTCGAGCACTAATCCTTTCTTCATTCTCTCAGTCTTGTCTGATCATTCAGTCCCGTGAGGATCTCTCGTCAGCCGTCGTTGCGGACCTACTGCGGAGCACTACCGGAACATGTCACAAATTTAGAAAATTATTTTGAGTCAGTTGCTAAGATGGCATGAAGTTTTTTGATATTTTTATATTTCAATGTATGAAACAAACCGTATGGAGAAGCCCAGGAACCGGTGTCGAAGGAGCGGACCGACCGACGTTTCCGCACGGCGGCACCACCATGCGGAGCGATGGACAATCCAAGAAAAATTAACGTATAAAATTTTGGTTATCAGAAAAATACGTTTATATTTGCAACAGAGAGACAACCCCGAATCACAACTTAACATTAAACAGGAACGGATATGAGCAACTTTTTAGAAAACATCTTACGCAGTGAGGCAGCCGGGAACCTCGTAAAGGCTGCCAAGAAGAAACTGCAGGACGTCTCACTCAGCGAGTTCCTCAACAAGTTGGGTATCGGAAGCGGCAAAGTCGGCGATCTTGCCAACGCCGTGATCAATGTGGTCAAACTTGCCAACGATGCTTTCGACAAAAAGGAGGAAAACGAAGAGGCTGCCGAAACAGAGGAAAGTGAAAAAACAGAAGAAGCACAGTAAAGGAGGAACCAGTATGGAAAGAATCACCGAAGTTATCAAGTTGATGGCAAAGACAGGTCTCTTCTTTGCCAGTGCCGACGGAATCTACTTGCAACGCGAACGCCAGTACATCAGCGATTTTGTCAACGGAATAGAGCAGATCGGATCCATCACGCCCGAGCTGAAAGGCGAGGTATACGGAGCGCTCAGCACCCAATACAAGATCGATGAGATCATCCGCGACACCAATGCGGTCTTGGAGGGATTCAACAAGGATGAGCGCCGGGCCATCCTGGCATCCATCCGCGAGTTCATCACCAAGGTAACAGAGGCAGACGGGAGCGTTCATCCCCTCGAAAGGGAAAACTTCCGTCTCTGGAAGGATCAGTTCGGACACTCGGCATAAGGGCCGCCAGGCGCCACCGACCGAATGCCCCATCCGTCCGATGGATGGAGCGACCCCATTGGATATACGACAAAAGGTCAGGCAGAAGACGAAGATCTCCTGTCTGACTTTTTTGATCTCAGGGCTGATATTGCTTCATGACCGAGTCGACAACCTCAATCATGTGATCGCCGCGGAGATTGCGCTCGACAACCGTCCCGTCGGGGGCGAAGAGAATGATCATCGGTATGCCGTAGACACCGTAGAGCTGCATCTGCCTGTTGCCGCCATTGACGATATGTTTCCAGGTCATCACCTTATCCTTGCTGATGGCAGCTCGGGTATCCTCCAACTTATCATTGACCGCCATGCTGACGATTTCAAAATGATCACCTTTATACTTCTCATACAGCTTAGCCAAATTGGGTGACTCCGCCCGGCACCATACACACCAGCTGGCCCAGAAGTCAAGCAGCACGTATTTGCCACGTCCGACATAGTCGGAGAGGCGGGCTGTGGATCCATCGAGGTTGCCCTTCTCGACCGTGAAGTCTACGAAGCGATGCCCCTTTCCCGTATTCCGCACGGCCGTATACCGGCTGACACATGACCGGAGCAGTCCGTAGGAAGGTTCCCGGTTGTCCATCAGCGCATAGAGCGCGTAGAACTTGTCGGCGTCATCGGCAATGTTGACCGTGGCACGGGTCAGCACATATTCGGCCACCACAGCATTCTTGTTTTCAGAGATACATCGCTTGGCCAAATCAAAGAAGCCGGCCGAATAGTCATCCAGTATCTTCCGCTTCGCCTTGGCATAAGCCTCCTTCGTCAAGGAGGAATCCTTGTCAAGCGCTCCCAACTTCAGGCCCGTGTCACGCTGGATGCGGTCGCGCGCCTTTTCATAATCCACAATGACTTTGTTCTGCGGCGTCGTGCCCATGTTGACATACTTATCCATGTCGACCTTGATCACTCCCGGCTCGACGACGATGGTCGGGCCGAGCGTCCCGTCCTTGACTTCGAGCAGTTGTTCACGGTCGACACGGCCGGTCATCCTGAACATGCCGTTGACCACCCGGGCACTGTCGACGATCTCGGGTGACCGGTCCGAATAGCGGTCGTCCGGCCGGAGGAGATAGACGGTGCGTCCATTATGATAGCTGTTGGTTCGTCCCTCGATGGTGTAAGACACCTGAGACTGCGCCGTCAGGGTGATGACGGCACCCAAGAATGACAGAATTGCTTTTTTCATTTCAGATATTTAGAGAAGAAATCACGTTTTTTACGTTCGAAATACATTTGATGTTTAAAATCGTAATGATGCTCCTGCCCCGGCAGGACCAAGAGTTCGAAATCCTTGTTGGCCTGGATCAGTGCCTCCACCAACCGTTGCGTTTGAGCCGGATGGACATTCTGGTCGCGGTCTCCGGTCACAAGCATCAGGTGTCCTTTCAGTCTCGGCGCAAGTTCCTGAACCGTCTTGACCGAGAACTTGTTATCTTCGCCGATTCCCTGGTATTGTTCTCCCCAGTTGCGGTTATAGATACGGTTGTCATAATTGCCCGACGAGGCGACGGCAGCCTTATAGAAATCAGGGTAGGTCATCAAGGCCGCGGCAGCCATCATGGCTCCTCCGGAATGTCCGACGATGCCGACTCGGCTGAGATCAATGAACGGATAGCGACGGCCGAGCTGTTCCAAGCCGGCCCGGTCGTCGGCCAGCGGATAGTCGCGCAGGTTTCCATGTCCGTAGACATAGTAGTTCTTGCTCCGGTAGGGACTGCTTCCACGATGGCCGAACACCACGACTATGAATCCCCTTTGGGCAAGCGCGGCGTTGTGATAGCGATCGAAGACGGTGAAGTCATTCCATACGGTCTCGGTAAACGGCCCCGGATAGACCTGGGAAATGATGGGATACTTCCTCCCAGGGTCAAAGTCGTAAGGTTTCCACATGATTCCGTACAGGTCAGTCAGCCCGTCAGCGGCCTTCATCTTGAAGGTTTCGGGATATTTCCAGCCATAGTCCAGCAGACGTGAGATATCGACTTTCTCGATGATCTGGATCAGCTTGCCGCCGCCATTCCTGACCGCGACCGTCGGAGCCATGTCAATCCGGCTGTAGGTATCGACAAGAAGCCTGCAATTGGGCCCGACAAAGACATTGTGATTGGCATTTTCCGGGGTGAGCAACCTGAGGTCTTTCCCATTGAAGTTGACCCTGTAGGCCATGGTGAAGTTCGGGTTCACGCCAGCCTCCCGTCCGTAAGCCAAGAGGTAGAGGTGTCGGTGAAGCTCGTCAACCTTCAGAATCCGTCCGCAGGTCCAGTTGCCCTTCGTCACGGCATTGAGCCATTTGCCATTCCGATCATAATGATCATAGTGTCCCCAACCGGTGCGGTCGGTCCATACAAAGATGTCATTGCCCTTGTTGGCGATGGTGCAGGCAAACATGTCGGAATTGATCCGCGGAACGCTCTTCTGTTCAATGATGCTCCGAACCGTTCCTGCGGTATCAATCCGGATGAGGTCATACAGATCCCGCGTGCGCTTCTTGCGCCAGAAGAAACAGGCATCCGTCACGCCTTCCGCCTTCTGCAGGGCCACGGTCTGATATTTCCATCGGTCGACGGGGAGCTTCCTGAAAGCGCCCGTGTTCAGATCAGCCAGATAGATCTCCTGCTTTTCGATGACCGTGTCGCCCGGCAGCTCATAGGTATAGTTGACGGCCATCGGAGGCAGATGGAGCGAACTCAGGACGGCGAGTTTTCGCACGCCACGCCCATCCTTGCGCATGATGACACACTTTCCGCCCTGAAGCCACTGCAGGTCATAGAGATCAAAGGTGTAATCCGGGGCGCCGTCGGTTGTCAGCTGACGTTTCTGATGGGTTCTCAGATCTTCAAGGAAGAGATTGTGACAGGCGTCTTCCGAAAACCGAAAGAGCGAATCGGGCGAAGTGCCGTAAGGCTTGATACGCGGATAAGTTTTGTGCTCAAACGCCTTGGTTCGCTCAAAGCTGATCGTGTCTTTCCCTTTCCCGAGCAAGAAATCATGGCACTGATGATCCTCTCCAGCTTCGTTCCAGGCATACCAGAACCCTGTGCCTTCCGCATTGAAGAACGGGATTGCCATCAGCGTGCCGACCAAAGGCTTCAGCTTCTGGTCATCGTAACGCTCCACATTGACCGTATCTTCCGGCGGAGCAGTCTGGACGGAAGCTCTTTGGCCGCTGACCGCATGACTGAGGCAGCAGAAAGCCAGAAGCGGAAGCAGCCTCCACCGCGTCACTAATATCTTTCCCATAAGTGATTAATGCTGTTTGTTGAAATAAGAACGCTCCATGCGCATCTTGATCAAACGGTAGTTGTCCCTTGTTGCACTGTCAGGATGAGAGCTGGCAAGTTTGCTGATCTTATTGGCAATGCCGATGAAGTAGGCGTAAAGCACTGAGGCACCGTTTTCACCAAGATTGAGGGAGATGTCCCTGCTGAATACACGTTCCGCCAGATCAGGTACGACGTTTGCCTGCACCAAGCGCTTGAAAGCAGGCACGGGCTTCGTCTCGCTGAAATCTTCGAACAGCACGCGGTTGATGAATTCAAACAGTTCGGCTGAAGTGAAGGTCTCCTTTCCCAACCGCTCTTCAGCAGAGACGAGATGATCAATGACCTCAACATCCAGCAGGCGTTTATAGACATCGACCGTCACGCCACGCATCATCTCACTGATACTGGAATTGCTGACGCTTGCAGCAGCATCTGTCATCGGCCACTGAGGGATGCCGGTCAGGATCTCCTTCTCCAAAAAGTGAAGGGCAGCCAACTGGGTTGACCGTGAGGAATAATTATAGCGCGTAGCGTTGACCCCGCGTTCGACTGGCAGGATGCGCTCGTGTCCGACGAGCCGGGCTACGTTGGTGACATACCATTGATAATGGATCAATGCAGAAAGATACAACTTGCGTTGATCTTCATAGCTGTTCTGGGTTGAAGGCAGTTTGGCCATATCCTTGTCCAATGCCAGATATGAATCGCGGCATTGCTGTATGCCGAGCCGGGCTGCCGTAATCCAGTCGTTGGAAAGATGCTGTTTTTCGGCCTTGAAATTCTTAAGATGATCAATATAGGTGTAGAAAGCGGACCGGTCGGAAGGTGCCTTCCGGTTGTTCCCGTACAAGTAGGCGATGGCATCCATGTCATAGGAAGAGACCTTAGGCAGCAGGTCGGCAGCCGTCAGTCCATCCCCAGACTGGGCCACGTAGTTGAATGTAAGGGGGGCGGTGATGCTCCCAGTGGTCCCATGTACGCTGAGCCAGGCATGAGAACGCAGCTGAGAAGGCGAATAAACATCGTAGCCGATGGAATTCTCCTTGACACCCAAGACTTTGCCGACTTCACCGGCCATCAGAACGGCAAACAGGTCCTTGCGCACGTCAAGATCGGCGAGCGAGTACCGGATGCGCCGGTCGATATGCCGACATTGCAGATAATACTGAGACATCAAGTCATTCAAAGCAGCATCCATCACATTGATGCGGGCTGCAAGAATCTCTCCAAACACCGGATCGGTAATCACATGATTGTTGAAACCGTTTGCAGACATTCCCCAGCGGACAAGGATATGATTATACATCAGCGACGCATCGGACGCATCGGATGTGAATCTGAAAGCCTGTTTACAACCGATAGCGGCAAAGGCTTTATTCCACATCTCGAAGCCCTTGCGTATGGACTCGACAAAAGGTTTCGGAGTCACGGGATCAATGTATACAACGATCTGCCTGTTGGCTTTCAAGTTCCAATGACAAACGTAATCTGTTCTGCGCGAGACATAGGTGTGTGTATCATATTCCTGACGTGTGACGACGTTGAAGCCATAAAAAGGATTATCCGTCTTCATGACCTGCCGACGCTCGGGCAGTAGCTGGAGAAGCAACTGAATGCCTAAAGTGGTCGCCACTTCTGCCTTATCGGTCATGGTCACATTCTGCAGATCGGTCTGCGAGCGGTAAAGACTGAAGCAGACGCCATCTGCAACCAGACTGACCGCAATCAGTCCAGAGCGTGACGGATCGGGATGGCTGAGCGCCGCATTGCTTCCCATGCCAAAGAGCTGACCATTGCCGTAGACCTCGTTCGTGATATCAATGATCAGCGATTTTCCATTCTTTCCTTCAGACAGAATCTTGAAAGCCATATCCACCGGCAACAGGTTGCTGCTGCGTATGGCTTCCATCATGTTGACCTCCGTCGAATCTTTCTGGACGTCGACAGATCGATTGCGGGTCATGAACAAGGTGTGGATATCGTTTCCGGCCCTGAAGCGGACGATCCCCGAGGCTTTGGAGACAAAGGAGGAAAAGCCGTTCACGACCTGTCCAGTGACAAGGATGTCGCGGTTCAAGGCTTGTTTGGGAATTTCCAAAGCAATCCGATCTTTCTGCTGATAGACGGTAAATGTTGTCGAGGACGTTGTCTTCAAGCCTTCCTGCTTGACAAACCGCTCATAGGTAAAAGGCAGGGAATCCTTCAATTCCTTGTGCCTGTCGGATGGAAATGCCTGCAAAGAGCAGCTTGCAAGCGTAAGAAACAAGATAGAATATTTTAATTTCATAATTGTTTAATTATCGAATAAATCAGAAGATGCGTTATCAAGGAGACTGCTGTTTTTGCCCGTTAACCATATGGAAATGAAACTTGCCATATTCTTCTGATGGCTTATAGTAAGCTCATCCTTGGCCTGCCGGGATGCCGCTTCAGCATGGGACTTGATTTGCTCCAGATATTTCTTGAGCTCTACCGAAGCCCCTATGCCAAGGTTGGAAGGATTTTCCGCGTTCACGGTCAGGTCCATCAAGAAACCATTCTGCAGGTTGCGCTCATAGATGGAAAGCGTCTTGTCAAACGGCTGGCCCAAATAGACCTTGTCAATTAAATAATGCAGCAGTTCCTCCGCCGTAAGAGCATTATTGCCCTTGAGACCTCTCAGGGAAGAATGCTTCAACATGGCTATGCCCAGATCTTTTCTGGCCCTGGGGAAGTTATAGCTCCAGTCCACATCGGTCTTCTCCATCAAGTCAGGCCGCCAGAGCCATTTCTGATCCTTGATGAGATATTCATTGAGGAATTCAAGTGCGCGAACCTGCAGTACTTTGGGAACTGGCTGATGTTTATAGCATGTTTCTCCACGCTCCGGACGATCACTGTAATGACCACCGATATATCTCAGCACATGGCCTATGTAATTCCAATATTGACTGATCACAGAAAGATATCTGCGGCGTAAAGGATAATAATCCTTGTCATCAGTCTTTGTCCACTGCTCCAAATGGTCCATGACATACTGAAGGTTTTTCATTCCATAGATGTTCGCCTTGATGTCATCGTCACCGGAATCCTCCGACTGCACTCTCGGATCACCTAATTCCGTCTCAAACAAGAACATGTGCCGCTTGTCGGCGCGTTGTTCAGTCACCCACTTATGCAGCCTTTCGTAGGTTTGTTTGAAATTCTCTTTGTCATAGTAACGATAGCCCCATTCGATGGCGAACTTATCATATTCACCGATGCGAGGCAACAAGTCATCCAAGCTCATCTTGTCTGTAGGCTGGGGAATGAAATTGAACCGCTGGTAGTCCATGATGGAAGATCCCAACCCGTTCTGCCGAACGAATGACGCGCTTCGCAAAGAATCGACCGGAAAAACCGTGCTTCCGATAAAGTTATGACGCAGTCCGAGCGTGTGTCCCACTTCATGCGTCAGCACCGTTTCGGCCAGTTTCCCGATCAGGTCCTTAGATAAAGGATATTCGCGTGAACGGGCATTAACGGGGGAACACATCACAAAGAACCAACGTTGAAGCAGATCGAGCACGGAATGGTATATTCCAATGTGGGACGTGATGATCTCGCCTGACCGGGGGTCCACGACCATCGGGCCGTAAGCATTGGGGATCGGAGATGCTTTATACGAGATCAGAGGATAGCGAATATCGCCTTCGTCATAGTCAGCATCTTCCGGAGTCATCTCTGCATGAATGGCATTCTTGAACCCTGCACGCTCAAACGCGGTTTGCCAATTGTTGACAGCTTTTATAAAGAAGGGACGAAGATATTCGGGAACCGTATGACTTATATAATAGACAATAGGCTTTTTGGGGTCGACCAGTTCGCCTCTCAAATACTTGACCCTATCCTCTTCCTTCGGCTCCAGTCGCCATCGGGCAGCCATTGACGCAATGGAAAAGCCATCTGTAGCATCGATGGATGCAGCCTGCTGTCCATATGTAAAGTAACCGACCCTATTATCCGCCAGTCTTATTGTCATGGGTTCTTTGGGAAGCAGCATCCATGAGGCCGAAACTTCATATTGCGCATTGGGCAGCTCATCCTTTGCCGGATCAGTAATAGTATAGCTTCTCAGGGAAAGGAAATTGATGTTCTGTGGGTAAGACTTGACCGATTCAATGTTTGTAAAGTTAGACTGATAAGAGCCTAATCTCAACTTGCTCTGTCCTCCTGACAGGGAGAAAAGCTGAGAATCAGACATCAGCAATTGGGTCAAATCCACCAACCAGGCATCAGTACGCTGTGCAACAATGGGCAGAGACTCCAAGATGTTCTCAGGCAGAGCAGCATAATAAGAATGGTAAATATTAGTTGAATCCTTGCTGATGTTCATAGGAAGGACTATCAGAATATTATGATCTTTACGGACAAGGCGAATCATCTTGTCAAACATAGAATCTCCACCATATCCGAATCTCATCTCTCCGTTCCTTTCTTGCCTATAGGCCCCCTTCGTGATCGTGATCGTAACAAGGATGTCTCTGTTCAGTGCGCTGTCTGGAATTTCAAGATAATGCCGACCTTGCTGTTTATAGTAGGTCAGGAAGCCGACAGACCTGACAGCTTCATGCCTGATGAAGCTGTCAATCTGAACAGGAGTCTTGTCAATCAATGCTGACGATGTCGTTCGTGCAAAGATCTGAAGCGGAAAGAGGAGCATCAAGATCCATAAGGACCGTTCATAAATTAATCTACGCATATTA
>ONHE01000203.1 GCA_900317545.1 uncultured Prevotella sp.
ATATCCTTTAAGGAATCATTGTCCACAAATCTCGTTTCTACAACGAGTGCCCGGATCAATCGAAAGTGTCAAACTCATTGAGTTCAACTCCTCCAATGGTAAGCTTCCGCAAGTCGTAGTAAGAGCCATTGTAGATATTGAAATCTACATAACCTTTGATCCCAGGCAACTTGCCGGCATCTGTGTGCTGCCAGAATTTCCACTTTCCTTTATACTCCACCTTATCCACATAATAGTGGGCAATCCAATAGGGATAATCATCAAATACCGGTGCGCTCAGATATTGTTGCTTGAACTTGTGGTAAGTATAAATAATCGGTTTGACATGGTATTTATCTTCGACAATATGCAGCCATGTCAAGACATCCCTTTGGAAATCCTCAGTTGACTTGTTTTTGGGCTTATGCTCTATGTCTAATACTGGTGGAAGGTCTCCACGGCGCAGATGTACGTTGTTCAAGAAATAATAGGCCTGGTCGCGTGGAGATGATTTGTTGGTCCAGAAATGATAGACGCCTCGAATGAACCCATATTCACGCGCTTTCGAGAAATTCTCCCTGAAGCGTTCATCCAACCTTGACGCCCCCTCTGTTCCCTTGATAAAGATGAAACGAAGGGGACATCCTTTGATCATGGCATTCTGCAAAGCGTCCCAGTCTATGTTTCCTTGATAATGTGAGATGTCAATACCATGGATTTCATAGCCATCAGGATAGTTGGCATCACCATACAAAGCTCTCCATCGGAAGCCTGTCGGACCTACAAAGAAATAATAGAAGAGGGAAACATAAATGACGATCACCCCTATCCCTCCTATCCACCATCCCCAATGAAGACGATGATTCAGGATAAAGAAAGGGAAATGAGCGTGACTGCTCTTTCGACGACGTTGTGATGTCATAGATGAAGATTTACGACGCCGTTTATGACCAGCCACGCTCATTGAAACTGATTATTCATTCTCGAGGGCTAACGTGCGCGTTGTCCTGTCACTGACGTTTGCCGGTCCCCAATACTGTATCGGACCCGGATAAACAAAGCAGGTCTCTTTTGCCCAAGTATCACGCTTCTCGACAAACTTCTTGAATGGTTTCCCATCAAGGTCGACGAGTGCTTTCCGGATCACCGGTTTCATGACACCGTTGCGACGCTCCATATTCATCATCATCGTGATTGGTACGCCGCCTGCTTTCCATTCTTCAGCCGGAGCGGTGGTGTTTTTGACGATCGCCATATAGCCGGTCTTACCATTCGCAATTAATTGGGTGGCACTTACTCCTAATGCATAGCAGTAGTCAGCATCAAAGTTGGAAGGGGCTGCACATCTTCCCTCATATCCGAAGAAATGATGGATAGCAGCAAAAGTTCCAGTATATTTGCCTTCCTTCTTCCATTTGTCTAGCTTGTCAGACACCATATCCGAGATCAATTCTTCTGTCGCGATCAGTGAAACTGGGACATTTCCATGCGGATCACGGTCTAAAGACAACTGACGCGCTACATCTTTGGGAAGGGTCTCAAATGTCTCCGCATTCTCCTTAGACAAATGAGCGAGAATGTAGGCATGTTGTGCGTTGCGCTCAAGATCCTTATATTCAGATCCGTGAGTTGCAAGGAGATCATTCAATTCATCAATCAATCGACCAATGGAGGGAATGAACTCTATCAGTCCTTCTGGAATCAGCACGACGCCGTAGTTCATTCCGCGCGAAGCACGGTCAGCTACTGCTGTTGCGATCTGCTCAACAATCTGATTCAAGGTCATGTCCTTCTTCTCCACTTCCTCTGAAATAATACAGATGTTGGGCTGTGCCTGCAAGGCACATTCCAATGCGATGTGGGAAGCGGAACGACCCATCAGCTTAATGAAATGCCAATATTTACGCGCAGAATTGCAATCTCTTTCAATGTTGCCGATAAGATCCGAATAGATTTTCGTGGCCGTATCGAAGCCGAAAGATGTTTCAATCTGATCGTTTTTCAAGTCACCATCAATGGTCTTGGGACAACCAATCACCTGGACGCCATAATGTTTGGCGGCATAATATTCTGCAAGTACGCAAGCGTTGGTATTGGAGTCATCTCCGCCAATGATAACTAAAGCCTTGATACCTAACTCACGGATAATCTCAATACCTTTTTCAAACTGGTCGACGTTCTCTAATTTTGTTCTTCCAGACCCGATCATATCGAAGCCGCCTGTATTGCGATACTCGTCGATGATATCAGCTGTAAGTTCTTTGTACTCATGGTCAACGAGTCCGCCGGGGCCCATAAGAAATCCAAAAAGGCGGTTTTCGGGGTTCAGTTTTTTGATCTCATCAAAGATGCCACATATTACGTTATGTCCGCCCGGAGCCTGTCCGCCGCTCAGAATAACGCCCACATTCATCGCCTGAGTTTGACGCGCTTCACCGGGAACAAATTCTACCAGCGGCATGCCATAAGTGATCGGGAACAGTGCTTGAATAGCATCCTGATCTCCAACACTCTGAGTGGCCGCACCCTCCTGTGCCTTTACCGCTCCTCTAAGTGCCTTGGGCAACTTAGGTTGGTATTTTGCCCTTTCTTTTTGCAACAAACTTTTCCTCATTTTACCTTAAACTAATTAGAATGTTAAATATCGTCCTGCAAAAGTACTCAAATTCCATGAGATGAGGAAATAAATTTTAAGAAATCAGAAAATTGATAGTTTTTTTTAAGGATCATATGTATTTTCCCATTTTTTTTCTATCTTTGACGTTGAAATCAAAATTCTTCACTATGACTAATAAGAGAAAACTAAAGCGAGCAGTCAATTTAATCTGCAGCGACTTATTTGCAGAATGCGTGGCAGCATCGATGTACAGCGGCAAGCCGGACAGTGCTAATGTCGAAGTATTACTGACCTCCATCTTGGGCATTCACTCCGATTTCATCCGCCGGATATCGCATCCAGAACCGGGAATGTCACCAAAGACGTATTTCAAACATTTCAGGAAGGATTTTAATGAGCAAGTAGCAGAAATCGTTGATCAAATCAATAATTTGAGCTGAAATGATAAAACGATTGTGTAATTGGATCTTGTACGGATTAATGGGATGGCAGAAAAACGTCACGGTTGAACATCCAGAAAAGTTTATTATATGCTTGGCTCCCCACACAAGCAATTGGGATTTCGTCTTAGGTCAATTATATATGAGGGCTACAGGATTGAAAAGCAATTTCTTGATGAAAAAAGAATGGTTTGTAGGGCCGCTTGGTTTCTTTTTCAAACGCATAGGGGGCATTCCTGTCCAGCGATCCAAGAAAACGAAAATGACAGACTATTTGGCTGCAGAAGCCATGAAAGCCGATACTTTCCAGCTTTGTGTCACACCAGAAGGAACCAGATCTCTTAATGCAGAATGGAAAAAGGGCTTTTACTTTATAGCACAGAAGGCTCATATCCCTGTATTGCTTTATGGTGTCGACTATCAAAAAAAATTGATCCAATGCACAGAAAGTTTCATTCCGACCGGTGACATCGAAACAGAGATGAGGCATATCAAACTTTACTATAAGGATTTTAAAGGAAAACATCCTGAACTTTTTACGATCGGTGATGTATCATAGAACCTGTAACGCATTTGTCCTCATCCTCCTGTCATCGATCTTTGTGTTTGAAGCTGCAGGCAGTTCTTTAACCAGAACAACCAATAGACAGGAGGCGCGTAGCAATGTCTTGCCTTTAACACAACGTCAGAACGGCTTTGAGTCTGATTTTTTCATGGGCAGGGCTTGGGGCGATATTGACTACAAGGGAGATCCTTGGGTAAGCAACGCGTCACGCCCTCATCGCATCACCGAGGGTCTTCAAAATCGGCATATTGCTGTTTGGGCGAGTCATGGACGTTATTACGACCAGAATAAAAATATGTGGAAGTGGCAACGCCCTAATCTTTTTGCCACGACAGAAGATCTGTTCACTCAGACTATTGTCGTTCCCTATCTCATCCCGATGTTAGAAAACGCCGGGGCAAACGTATTCTCTCCGCGCGAAAGAGACTGGCAACCGCATGAAATCATTGTTGATAATGACGACGTCGAAGTTTCTCCCCATTATTCCGAATACAGTACGGGCAAAAAGTGGAAAGATGCCAAAACACAAGGTTTTGCCATTCACAGAGGCATCAATTATCGGGATCGGGAGAATCCCTTTGAGGCAGGAACGGCCCGGAAGGCCAAAGCTACAGCAAAGTCAAAATCCGTTTCGACAATCTCCTATCGTCCAGAGATTCCAGAAGCTGGCAGATACGCCGTTTATGTAAGCTACCCTGCAATTCGCAAAAGCGTATCGGACGCGCTTTATACAGTCTGTCACAAGGGACAGAAAACTGTGTTCAAAGTCAACCAGACGATGGGTTCAGGCACATGGGTCTATCTCGGCACTTTCGACTTTGACAAAGGCTGCGACGAGCGCAATCAAGTAATCGTGAGCAATCTTTCATCTCATAAAGGCTACGTGGGAAGTGACGCGGTTCGCTTCGGAGGTGGCATGGGCAACATAGAAAGAGGTGGAACGACCAGCGGATTACCACGTTGCTTGGAGGGCGCTCGCTATTTCGCACAGTGGGCTGGCGCACCTTATTCCGTCTACAGTGGGCGAAACGGTGAGGACGACTATGCGGACGATATCAATACACGTTCGACTATGACCAACTGGTTATGTGGCGGTTCGGTCTATGCGCCGACAATCGACGGCAAGAACGTGCCGATCGAATTGTCGCTTGCGGTCCACAGCGATGCCGGTTTCTCACCAGACGGAAAAGGATTGGTAGGCTCCCTTACCATCTGTACGACCGACTTCAATGACGGGAAACTAAGTTCGGGCATTTCTCGGATGGCATCCAAAGTATTCGCAGCAGACCTACTTAACAACACCTACAATGATTTGCAGACCTCATTCGGCCAATGGAACAAGCGCTATCTATGGGACCGCAACTATTCCGAGACCCGTTTGCCGGAAGTTCCGTCGGCAATCCTTGAGACCATGTCGCATCAGAACTTCCCCGATATGAAGCTGGGGCAGGATCCGTACTTCAAATTCACTTATGCAAGATCAATCTACAAGACGATCTTGAAATACATTGCGAAGCAACATGGAACCACTTATGTGGTATCGCCACTTGCGCCAATCGACTTTAATGTCCAGTTTATCGGCAAGGATAAGATCCGTCTGAACTGGGCGCCGCAGACTGACAAAGCCGAGCCAACAGCACTTCCGGCATCGTATAACTTATATATTGCGATGGATGACGGCGGCTTTGACAACGGAACCAACATGCCGACTACATCCTGTGAGGTCCAACTGAAACCTGGACATCTTTACAATTTCAAGGTTACAGCGGTCAACAGTGGTGGCGAAAGCTTCCCCTCTCTGACTTTATCTGCCATCTCACAACCAAATGCAACCAAGACCATCCTGATCGTCAATGGATTTACCCGACTGTCATCCCCTGCAGTTATCGACACCAAAGACCAACAAGGCTTCGACCTGAAAAAAGACATCGGCGTTTCTTATGGATTGAATGTCGGATGGTGCGGCTATCAGACCGTTTTCGCCAAGTCGCGTATGGGTTCTGAAAACGGATTGGGACTCAGTGGCAATGAACTGATGGGGAAGTTCATCGCAGGCAATGACTTCAGTGATGTTGTTATCCACGCCAAATCGATCAGTGTGAATCCAGATTTCAATGTCGTCAGTTGCTCAGGCCAAGCCATTGAAAACGGCAAGGTAGATTTACATCATTTCACCTGTGTTGACTATATTTTGGGACTGCAAAAGGATGACGGTTATTCACTGATTAGGTACAAGACGCTGTCATCGAAGATGCGGCAGCTAATCAAAAGTTATTTGGACCAACACGGCAGACTGCTGATCAGTGGGTCATATATAGGTTCGGATCATTCGCAAGACGAAGAAAAGGCCTTTCTAAGTCAATATTTGAAAGTCAGCTATCTTCATTCTGATACGCTCACTTCTTCATCTGATATCAACGGAATGGGATTGCAGTTCGATATTCAACGAGCACTCAACCCCTCCCATTATGCTGTCACTCACCCTGAAATCCTGCAACCCACGGAGGCGGGCTATCAGATTCTGCAATATGCGGACGGGTCCGAAGCTGCCGTTGCCTACGAAGGTCAGGATTACCGTTGCGTGACTATGGGATTTCCATTTGAATGTATCAAGTCGCAAACAGTCCGTCAATCGCTTATGCAGGCATTCCTTCAATTTTTCACGAAATAATCAAACACACATATAATTATGTATAAAATTCAATCTAATCCTTCCGGTACGAGAAGTATAGAAATTACCGAACAGCACCTCATCACGATTGAAAAATACCAACTGTTCAGAAATCTCATCGACAGCAACGGCATCATTGACGAGACCGTACTCGACAAGTTGAAATTTAATCTACGAGCGATCTTGGAGTCTGAGGTCGGTAATGACAAAGACCTACTGGCACTCTGTCTCGATGTGATCTATAATAACAACATGAAAGCTTTCGGACTTCACCAGCTCGTATTATTGTATATCGACTGGAAGTCGAAACGGGAAGAAACCGAAGAGACGTCAGATCTGGACGTCTCCGATTAATCATGCTCTTTCAAGAATTTCAAAGCATATTACGGACTTGAGAACTTATCAGTTAACAGACTTCCTCCCAACTACCAAAAAAGAATGCGAGCTGAGAGGATGGGATCAATTGGACGTCATCCTGTTTTCGGGTGATGCCTATGTCGACCATCCATCCTTCGGAGTCGCCGTCATAGGTAGGGTGCTGGAAGCTGCAGGATATAAGGTTGCCATCGTGCCGCAGCCGGATTGGCATGGTGACTTTCGAGATTTCAAGAAATTAGGTCGTCCAAGACTCTTCTTTGGCATCGCACCCGGATGCATGGACTCCATGGTCAACAAATATACGGCAAACAGGAGGTTACGGAGCGAGGATGCCTATAGTCCTGACGGCCGCCACGACTGCCGTCCCGAATATCCAACGATCGTCTATTCGCAAATTCTGAAAAAGTTGTATCCTGAAGTTCCGGTTGTCTTGGGTGGCATTGAGGCTTCGCTCAGGCGCCTTACCCACTATGATTATTGGAAAGACAAGCTCATGAAGTGCATCCTCTGTGACTCCGGAGCGGATCTAATCATCTACGGAATGGGAGAAAAACCAACTCTCGCTTTATGCGAGGAGATGGAAAAGGGAATTCCTATCCGAGCCGTGAAACACATTCCGCAGACCGTCTATCTGTGTAAGGAGAGCGAGATTTTAAATGGGATCCAACCTGAAGACATCGTGCTTCACAGTCATGAAGAATGTCTGCGGAACAAGAAGGCGGAGGCTGAGAACTTCAGACACATTGAAGAAGAGTCTAACAAGATGCACGCCCAGCGACTCCTTCAGGCTGTCGATGGGAAATATACTGTTGTCAATCCCCCCTACCCTCCGCTGACTACCCAGGAGTTGGATGCCGCTTTCGACCTTCCATATACGCGCTTGCCACATCCCAAATACAAGGGCAAGAAGATCCCGGCTTATGAGATGATCAAGTTTTCCGTCAACATTCACAGAGGCTGTTTTGGCGGATGCGCTTTCTGTACGATATCAGCACATCAGGGAAAGTTTATCTCTTGCCGCTCCAAAGCGAGCATCCTGAAAGAGGTCAGGCAGGTTCTTGATATGCCTGACTTCAAGGGTTACCTCTCTGACCTTGGCGGCCCTTCGGCCAACATGTATGGCATGCATGGCCGAAACCTGAAAGCTTGCGAGCACTGCAAACGTCCTTCCTGTATTCATCCGGATATCTGTCCGAACCTAATAACTGATCACCGCCCGTTGCTGGACATCTATCACGCGGTCGATGCCCTACCGGGTATCAAGAGGAGTTTTATCGGCAGTGGGGTGCGATATGACCTTCTGCTCCACAGAAGTAAAGATGAAGCGAGCAACAAAGCAGCCATGGAATATACGAGAGAACTGATATGCAAGCATGTCAGCGGTCGTCTCAAAGTGGCTCCGGAACATACTTCTGACCAGGTATTGTCGCTCATGCGCAAGCCTTCCTTCAAACAATTCTATGAGTTCAAGCGTATTTTCGACCGGATTAATCAGGAAGAAAACCTGCGCGAACAGATCATACCTTATTTTATAAGCAGTCACCCAGGCTGCAAAGAAGAAGACATGGCAGAACTGGCAGCGATCACAAAGGATCTCAATTTCCATTTGGAACAGGTGCAAGACTTCACTCCAACACCGATGACTGTCAGCACGGAGACCTGGTATACGGGCTTTGATCCCTATACCTTAGAGCCGGTATATAGCGCCAAGACCCCACGGGAGAAACTCACTCAGCGACAGTTCTTCTTCTGGTATAAGCCTGAAGAGAGAAACAACCTACAACGGGAATTGCGGCGAATCGGGCGCAGTGATCTGATCGCACGCCTCTTTCCGGGCAACGTCCCGCAAGGTAGATTCCGTACGCCGAAGGTCCATTATGATCCTAAAGCTATCGGCAGCACCCCTTTTGAGAATGAAACCGGAGGCCAAAAGCCGAAGAAGGTAAAGTCCTTCAATCCCAACTTCGCAGGCAACAAAGCAAACAGGCAAGGCCAAAGGAATGTCCGCCCTCAAGGCGAAAGCTCCAAACCGTCCGCACACAGATCGCGCAGGCGGAGCTGACAACCTGCTG
Source organism: uncultured Prevotella sp. (assembly GCA_900317545.1). Classification (GTDB taxonomy): domain Bacteria; phylum Bacteroidota; class Bacteroidia; order Bacteroidales; family Bacteroidaceae; genus Prevotella. The sequence goes on from ONHE01000203.1 coordinate 8,723, forward strand.
GCGATTATGGTTCGGAGCAAAAAAAGACCGTATCGGTAGTCCTACGCCTCTGGCAAAATATCGATACGGTCTTCTTGGTTCTATTCCCACTCGATCGTTGAGGGTGGTTTCGAAGAAATGTCATAGCAGACACGGTTCACGCCCTTCACCTTATTGATGATCTCATTGGATACTTTAGCCATGAAATCATAAGGCAAGTGCGCCCAGTCGGCAGTCATTGCGTCCTTGGAAGTGACAGCCCGCAGAGCCACCGGATGCTCATAGGTCCGCTCATCACCCATCACTCCGACTGAGCGGATGGTTGAGAGTAGCACGGCCCCGGCTTGCCAGACGTTGTCATACAGACTAGTCCCGTCCGGCATGGTATAGTCATGCATTGCCTCGATGTAGATATCGTCTGCATCCTGCAGGATACGTACTTTCTCTCTTGTAATATCCCCTAAGATGCGCACAGCCAATCCCGGACCGGGGAAAGGATGACGCTTGATCAATCGTTCGGGCATTTCCAACTGCCGTCCCACACGACGGACTTCATCCTTGAAAAGCCATTTCAGCGGTTCGCAAAGCTGCAGTTTCATGTCCTCCGGAAGTCCGCCGACATTGTGATGACTCTTGATCGTCATTCCGGTGATGCTCAGACTCTCGATGCGATCAGGATAGATCGTGCCCTGCGCCAGCCATTTGGCATCAGTAATCTTCTTGGCTTCGGCATTGAAAACTTCCACAAAGTCGCGTCCGATGATCTTTCTTTTCTGCTCAGGATCATCAACACCTTCGAGATCCTTGAAGAACTGATCGCTCGCATCAACACCGATGACATTCAATCCGAGGCCCTGATAAGCGTCCATCACTTTCTGGAACTCATTCTTCCGGAGCATGCCGTGATCGACGAAGATACAGGTCAGATTCTTCCCGATGGCCCTATTGAGGAGCGTGGCACATACACTCGAGTCCACTCCACCCGAAAGTCCGAGGATCACACGGTCATTGCCGAGCTGCTCCTTGAGCTCGCGCACCGTCGTCTCCACGAATGATGCCGGACTCCATTCCTGTTTTGAACCACAGATGTCAACGACGAAGTTCTTCAAAAGGAGAGTTCCTTGGGTGGTATGGAATACTTCCGGATGGAACTGCACCGCCCAGAGCGGATTGCTTTTGGATGCGTAGGCGGCGAAATGGACATCTGCCGTTGAAGCAATGACCTGACAGTCGTCAGGGATTGCCGTGATTGTGTCTCCGTGACTCATCCACACCTGCGAATCCTGATCGAAACCCTTAAAGATTGGATCGTCTAAGTCGATCGAAGTCAAGCGTGCGCGTCCATATTCGCGTGTGCCCGTCTGCTCCACCTTTCCACCATTGGCGTAGGAGATGAACTGTGCACCATAGCAGATGCCTAAAACCGGATAGCGTCCTACAAAGTTGTCCAAGTTGCATTTGAAGGCCTCTTTGTCATGAACCGAATAGGGCGAACCAGACAGGATCACACCTATGACTGAAGGGTCATCCTTTGGAAACTTGTTGTAAGGAAGAATTTCGCAGAAGGTGTCCAACTCTCTGACCCGGCGTCCAATGAGCTGGGTTGTCTGAGAGCCGAAATCCAAAATAATGATCTTCTGTTGCATGTTGCTGATATTATAGATGATTGATATTCCAGTCTAAAGATTATTTTGAAGGAACGACTCAGCCGCTCTGATGGTGTCAATCTTGCCGACATCCATCAGCTGCAGATCGTTTTTCAGATATCCCTGAATGAGATAACGGTCGCAAACTTGCAAATAAAAGTCGATGATACTGAACCGATCGGGCATCCGGTCCATCTCTCTGAACAATCCGGAGGTGAAAATGTGAATGCCGGAGAAGGCATATAAGGCCAACCCTTCCATCGACAGTGGAGCTGGCGCGCAGACTGTGATGTCCGTAGACGGTATCAATTCCCTATAGACCGATTGTGTCTTAGCTGCAGCCGGAAAGCTTTTTTCATCCGGTCGGTCAGCTGTCATGCACAGTGCCCTATAGGCATCCTGACCCATTATGCGGATTTGCTCAAAGGGACTCTTGATCTCTCCGGTCTCGATATTGGTCCATCCCACCAAGCGCATAGCACGGTCGAAGATGAGATAACGCTTCGTCTTTCTACGGCTGACAAGCAAGGTAGCGTCAGCCCGCAGGTGATAAGCACCACAGGAAGGGCACTGTATCAACGGTACCTGAAAATACATCTGTTTCAGGTTGACATTGCTCAGAATATCCACATTGTGGATCAGAATCGGCACCGAAGGATCAAAGAGCGATGCGGCTTTCTTCAATCCTCCACCAGTGTCTAACAGTCGCCCTCGCTCGTCGCTGATGGAAATGGAGATCCCGAAATCATCATTTTCATGGAGAAAGTCGATGATCTGCTCCCCAAAATGATGCACATTGACCACCACATGTCTGAATCCTGCAGCAATCAGCTTATCCAAAACACGCTTGAGCAGCGGTTCTCCACCCACACTGACCAATGCTTTCGGCATGGTGTCGGTTAATGGTTTCAACCTGCTTCCGATGCCTGCTGCAAAGATCATAGCCTGCATTTGGGGATTACTCATTGTCAGTCTTAATGTTTGTTTTGCAAATTCAGTTATTCATTCTCAGATCGTCAAGCCCCCGCTTTGCCCGTCGGCTGGACCGAGTGCAGATTCTTTCGGTGGCAGCACTTGCTCGATCCGCTGCTCACGATGGGTGATATGGACCTCGATGCCAAACTTCTCATGGAGATGCTCGCCTAAGTGCTGGGCACAATAGACGCTCCGATGCTGACCGCCCGTGCATCCGAACGCAAAGACCAGACTTGTAAAGCCGCGTTGGATATAGCGGTTCACGTGATGGTCTGCCAACCGGTACACGCTGTCAAGAAAAGTCAGGATCTCGCCATCATCTTCTAAAAAACGGATCACAGGTTCGTCTAATCCGGTCAACTGCTTATAGGGCTCATAACGGCCGGGATTGTGAGTCGAGCGGCAATCAAACACGTATCCGCCCCCATTCCCTGACGGATCCTCTGGTATTCCCTTTCGATAAGAAAAGCTATATACGCGCACCACCAACGGTCCTTTGCCGTCATACTTTGAAAAGGTGGCCGGTCCGTCCTGCGGATGTGCCTGATAGATCGGCCGGTCTGTGACCTTATAGCCGTCAGCCCGCATGGATACCGGCTGGTCGATATGGGCAAACTGAGGCAGCTCGGTCAGTCGGCGCAACATGTCCATCATATATGGATAAGGAAATATGTTGCTGTCCAATTGCAGCAGATCGCGCAGATTGTCCATCGCCCGGGGTATGCTGTCGACAAAATATTGTTTGCGTTCGAAGTAGCCACGGAAGCCATAGGCACCCAAGACCTGCAGCGTACGGAACAGAACGAAGAGACTCAACCGATTGGCAAAATGCCTCACGGAGGGCACTTCACCATAATTCTTCAACGAATTGTAATATTCCGCAATCAGGTCACGCCGCAGTTTGTAGGAGTATTGTGCCGATGCCTGCCAGAGGAAAGATGCAAGATCATAGTAATACGGCCCCTTGCGTCCACCCTGGAAATCAATGAAATAGGGATTTCCGCTCGCGTCAAGCATCACGTTGCGTGCCTGAAAGTCACGATAGAGAAAACTGTCGCTCTCCTCGGCGGTCAGATCTTTGGCGAACAGATGGAAGTTGGCTTCCAACTTGAGTTCATGGAAATCCAACTCGGAAGGTTTGAGAAAGCAATACTTAAAATAGTTTAGGTCGAAGAGTACACTCTCCGTGTTGAACTCAGGTTGCGGATAACAGTTCGTCCAATCCAGTCCTCGGGCTCCCCGTATCTGGATGTTCGGGAGTTCGCGGATCGTATTGATAAGCAGTTCACGCTCTTTCTTGTTGTATCGGCCACCTGCTTCACGGCCACCCTTGATAGCATCATATAGCGACAAATTGCCCAAATCGCTCTGGATGTAACGCAATTTGTCATCACTGACGGCAAGGATGCGGGGCACGGGAAGCTGTCTTTTGGTGAAGTGTTGGGCCAAGTAGATGAAAGCTTGATCTTCATCCCGACTCGTGCCGATGACACCGATCACCGTCTGACCGTCACTTCCCGTCATCCGGAAATAGGAGCGGTTGCTACCGGCTACGGGCAGTTTGTCTACTGCGACCGGCGGTTCGCCTTTCAGCTGTCTATAGAGGTCTGTCAGTTTTTCCATCGTTGCCTATTCCTCGCCAGATTCTCTTTCCTTCTTGATTTTTCTCATTCTCTCCCACTCTGCCAACCAATAGTCGACGACAAAAAGCAGCAAGATAATACCGAGAGACATCAGGAATGACTCCGTAATGAAAATCAAGCCGGCCGAAACCGCAGCAAAGATGAGGGCTTTCTTCCAATCCAAACGATATTTCATGATGCAAATTTAATTAAAAACTCTGAGATGCAGAGCATGAAGGCGTTAAAAATCAACAATCAGGCCGTTTTTTCCAATCCTCGGAGACGATCGAGCTTCCATCGTTGTCATGCCATGATGCAACCGGCGTATCAGACTCCTTCAGAAGGCCCGTGACAGCAACATGGAGGCCGAAGCATTCACCCTCTCTGACGCCTGTTTTCCGGGCCTCGCACAGAGCTATGCTCCGGGCGGCCAAAAGCTATGCTCCGGGCGGCCAAAAGCTATCATATGGAGCGCCGAAAGGATAGCTCTGCGGAACGGGCATGACAGTAGTCGGATAACAGCCGATTCGAAGTCATATGACAGAACTATATCAACCGTCGGTCGGAGAGGAATCCAAGGATCTCTTAAAAATAAACAAGGTGTTTGGCTATCTGAAAAATATTCCCTACCTTTGCATGCATTATGGTAGAAGTAAAAGTAAAGGGCACCGATTTGGAAGCGGCAGCTCGTCAAGGCATGGACGAGTTTATCCAAGTATTTGTGGATGCCATTCATGAAGCAATAGGCGGTCAGCTCTCGGCCGACAACATGGGGGAACTGAACGCTGACCAAATCACGCTGCTGGCATATGTTGCACTCCGTGATGAGGTGATGGATGGCGGATTCGTCCAGCTGATCCACAACGGGCTCGGTGGCTTCATCTTCCACAATCCTTTCGGCAAGGCCGTCCGTGCCTGGGGACTGCAGGATCTCTACCGGATCATCCAAAAATGCCACGGCCTGTATAAGCAATATCACGAGCAGATCGAGCAGGATTGCACCGACGAAGAATTCATGGCCATGTTCGAGAAATTCCCCGAGTTTGACCAATTTGATGATGCTTTCGTGGAGGAAGAAGCCGATTTCACCGAGCAGATAGCACATTATGTCGACGAACATATAGGCGATTTCGCCACTGTTGAATGACTCCTCAAAACGGAAAAGACAAGATGAACAAAGCAGAACAAGATCTTCGGAAGAAGAGTCCCGTACAGATAAGAAACAAAAAAGCCTCGTTCGAATATTACTTTGTAGACACTTACACAGCGGGGATCGTGCTTACCGGCACCGAAATCAAATCGATCAGAGCCGGGAAAGCATCATTGGTAGATGCCTACTGTTATATTGACAAAGGCGAGATGTGGGTGAACGGCATGAATATTTCTCCCTACTTCTATGGCTCCTACGCCAATCATGAAGCACGTCGCAACCGCAAACTTCTCCTCACAAAGCGCGAAATTCACAAGTTGGAGGAAGCTACGAAAGCTCCAGGTTTCACGATCGTGCCTATCATGCTGTTCATAGACAACCACGGCAGGGCCAAAGTGGACATCGCCCTCGCTCGGGGAAAGAAAGAATACGACAAGCGGCAGACTCTCAAAGAGAAGGAAGACCGCAGGGAAATGGACCGTGCCATGAAGCATTACTGACGGTCCGGACCAAACATCTGACAAATGATAAAGAACATTATTTTTGATCTGGGCGGCGTGCTCATCACGATCGACCAGCAGGAAGCAGTCCGCAGGTTCAGAGAACTGGGACTGGCAGATGCCGAAGAACGCCTGAATCCATATACCCAAAGCGGCATCTTCGGCGATCTGGAGATTGGCAAGATTTCGGCAGAGCAATTCCGCAGCAGTCTGAGTGAACTCGTGGGACATCCGCTAACGGTCGAAGACTGTACGCATGCCTGGCTCGGCTACCACAAAGAACTGCCCACGAGAAATATCAAGATGCTGCAACAACTTCGGGCAGAAGGCTACCGCTTACTCCTGTTATCTAACACAACCCCTTTCATGCAGAGTTGGGTTGAAAGCGGAAATTATGCTGACGGACATCCATTGTCATTCTATTTCGATGCCCTTTACCGCAGTTACGAGGTCAAAATGATGAAGCCGGACAAGGCGTTTTTCCAATACGTTTTGGACAACGAGCACATCCGGCCCGAAGAAACGCTGTTCGTGGATGACGGACCACGCAACTGTGCAGCTGCCTCTATGCTCGGCATCAAGGCCTTTTGCCCCATCAACGGATCCGACTGGACACAGGAGATTCGGCAATATTTGGACAAACCGACAGCGTGATGAAACGAACCATACTTCTATGTTGCCTCATCGTCATGACAGTCATGGGCACTTTCGCCCAGCGGACAGTCTATAAAACGCTTGCAACCAGCATCCGTGATATGCAGACCGAACGCTTTGGCAGGGCACAGCCTGTAAATATCCAGATTGTCCGTGAAGGCAATGCGGCTGTAATGATCGACGAGACTCTTTACAAGGTGATTCGTGTGGACCGGCAATCAGAGACAGACTTACACTTTGCCATCCAATATACAGCCCAGGACAGCAAAGGTAAAGAGTTTGTAATAAAGTTCGTTCATGAGCCGAAAAACAAGGTGGAGCTGATGCGTTATCAGGTGATGGTCATGGATACAGCGGCACCATACACGTGGACTTATTATTTCACGGATCCGCCGCTGACAGTAACCCGGTCGACCCGGTAGCCCAATGGACGGAAGTGAAAAATCCCTTTCCTTTTTCAAATCCTACAACAGAATTTACTATCTTTGCATTACGATAGAATAACAAGAATGAAACTAAGCAAGAAAAAAAGATGGCATTGCCTGTCAGGTCAGCCGATCACGGAGCTCGACAAGCAGGTGATGTATTGGGAAAATAAAGGTAAGTTAGTTCCAACAAGGGACTTGGTCAAGACCCCGGAACAGATAGATGGCATCCGCGTGGCAGGCGCTGTCAACACAGGCTGTCTCGATGCGGTGGCTGAAGCAATCCACCCAGGCATGAACACGCAAGAGATTGATGATATCTGCATGCAATATTGCAAGGATCATGATGCCATTCCGGCGTGCCTCAACTATGAGGGCTTCCCCAAAAGTGTGTGCACCAGCATCAACGAAGTGGTGTGCCACGGCATCCCCAAGGTTGAAGACGTGCTCCAGGAAGGCGACATCGTCAATGTCGACATGACGTTGAGCGTGGACGGATATTATGGTGACGCGTCCCGAATGTTTATCATCGGAGGCAAGACAACGCCGGAGAAAGAGCAGTTGGTGCGTGTCACGAAAGAATGTCTGGAGATAGGCGCCGAAGCGGCAAAGCCATATTGCTTCGTCGGAGATATCGGACACGCCATCCAGAAACATGCAGAGAAATATCATTATGGAGTGGTCCGTGATCTCTGCGGTCATGGCGTCGGCCTCGCTATGCATGAGGAGCCTGAGATCGTGCATTATGGACATAGGGGCACAGGCATGCTGCTCGTACCGGGAATGGTCTTTACGATCGAACCGATGATTAACATGGGGACCTGGAAAGTTTTTATCGATGCCAACGATCCTTATGGCTGGGAAGTCATAAGTGGAGATGAATTACCATCCGCACAATGGGAGCACACCTTCCTGATGACCGAGACGGGCGTCGAGATTCTTTCATATTAACATCGGAAATCAAAAACCAACAAACATGATGAACGATATATATATATTAGGTATAGAGTCTTCATGCGATGACACTTCGGCTGCCGTGCTGAAAAACGGGATCATCTTGAGCAACGTGACGGCTTCACAGGAGGTGCATAAAGCATACGGTGGCGTGGTTCCGGAATTGGCATCCAGAGCCCATCAGCAAAACATCGTACCGGTAGTGGATCAAGCCATCAAGCGCGCCGGCATCACAAAGGAACAACTCTCGGCCATAGCCTTCACGCGAGGCCCGGGGTTGATGGGCTCCTTGTTGGTCGGTGTGAGTTTTGCCAAAGGTTTTGCACGATCCTTGGAGATCCCCCTCATCGATGTCAACCATCTGCAGGGCCATGTCATGGCGCATTTTATCAAGGAAAAGGAGGATGATCCTACGCCGCCGCTGCCTTTCATCTGCCTTCTCGTTTCGGGTGGTAATTCACAGATTGTCAAGGTCAATGCCTACAACGACATGGAGGTCTTGGGACAGACCATTGATGATGCGGCAGGCGAAGCCATCGACAAATGCTCCAAGGTAATGAACTTAGGTTATCCCGGCGGACCGATTATCGACCGGTTGGCCAGACAGGGCAATCCGCTTGCATATCACTTTTCAGAACCGCACGTTCCAGGTTTGGACTATAGTTTTTCAGGTCTGAAGACATCGTTCCTCTATTCTTTGAGAAAGTGGGTTGCCGAAGATCCTGATTTCATCGAACATCACAAGACAGACATCGCTGCAAGTCTGGAACACACGATAGTTGATATTCTTATGAAGAAACTGCGTTTGGCTGTCAAGCAGACAGGCATCAAGCACGTAGCTGTCGCTGGCGGCGTGTCTGCCAACAACGGTTTGCGCAATGCCTTCCATGAACATGCGGCGAAGTATGGATGGACCATTTACATCCCGAAATTCAGCTATACGACAGACAATGCGGCCATGATCGCTTGCGTAGGGACATTCAAGTATCGCGACAAAGACTTCGCGTCCATTGACTTGCCGGCATTTTCAAAAGTGACTTTTCAATAACCCATCAAGCGAAGAAAGAATGGAATTAGAATCAAGAATCATCAGTAAAGAACTACAGCAATATCTGTACGATTCAGGAAAGACATTAGGCACGGCCGAGAGTTGCACCGGCGGGCGGATCGCCGAGGGCATCATCGCTGCACCAGGAGCATCCAATTACTTCAAGGGAGGCATCATCGCCTATGCCAATGAAGTCAAGGAGCAGCTTCTTCATGTCAGCCATGACGTGCTTGAAACACAGACAGCCGTCTGCGAGGAAGTTGCCGTTGAAATGGTCAAAGGAGCCTGTGACACCTTGAAATGTGACTTTGCCATCTCCGCGACGGGCGTCGCAGGACCCGGCGGAGGCACCTCAGAAATACCGGTTGGCACCATCTGGATTGCCTATGGCACGAAGGAGGATGTGCGCACCATGAAGTTGACCGAGGACTTTGGGCGTGACATCAACTTGGCCATTGCAACCAACAGGGCTCTGAAACTCTTCTTGGACTATCTCAAAGAAACTGTTCCAACTAAGAAAGAAGTATAAGAGCAAGTCATTTTCATCATGAAAGGCAGGTGTAAAGGACGGAAGACTACACCTGCCTTTCTGTGTATCAAAGCCGGTAACATCTTCCATTCCCGTCACTTTTTACCCATTTCATCGGAAGAATATCAAAAAAAAATTATATCTTTGCAAAAAATAGAGATCTATGGGTATATTCGGGTTGTTCAATAAGCAAAAGAAGGAAGTGCTGGATCAGGGACTTGAGAAAACGAAACAAAGCGTTTTCAGCAAGCTGACCAGAGCCGTAGCAGGCAAATCAAAAGTGGATGACGATGTCTTGGATAATTTGGAGGAAGTGCTCATATCCTCGGATGTGGGCGTTGATACGACCATCAAGATTATCCATAGCATTGAAGAGCGGGTGGCTCGGGATAAATATATATCGACGTCAGAGTTGAACAGCATCCTGCGCGACGAGATTGTTTCTCTGTTGGCAGACAACAATGCCGTCGACGGTGACAACTGGGACATTCCCAGCACACACAAGCCGTATGTCATATTGGTGGTAGGCGTGAATGGCGTTGGCAAGACCACGACCATCGGAAAACTTGCCTATCAGTTCAAACAAGCTGGTAAAAAGGTCTACCTTGGTGCCGCTGACACTTTTCGTGCAGCAGCAGTGGAGCAGATACAGATATGGGGCGACCGCATCGGAGTCCCTGTCATCAAACAGCAAATGGGGGCCGACCCCGCTTCGGTTGCCTTTGATACCCTGCAGAGCGCAAAAGCCAACGGGGCTGACGTGGTCTTGATCGACACGGCAGGACGACTGCATAACAAGGTCGGACTGATGAACGAGCTAAAGAAGATCAAGGAGGTGATGAAGAAAGTGTTGCCGGATGCGCCCGACGAAGTTATGCTCGTGCTTGACGGCTCCACAGGTCAGAACGCCTTTGAACAAGCAAAACAGTTCTCCGCAATAACACAAATCACCTCTCTTGCGATCACGAAGTTGGATGGAACGGCCAAAGGAGGCGTCGTCATCGGCATCAGTGACCAGCTAAAAGTCCCGGTCAAGTATATCGGTCTGGGTGAAAAGCCGGAAGATCTGCAGTTGTTTAACCGCAAAGAATTTGTTGACAGCCTGTTTGCGCAGTAGTCTTTTCCGCACTCTGCAACCTCATCAACATGAAGAAGAATCAGATAGACATCGTCACAATGGGATGTTCCAAGAATCTTGTAGATTCAGAACGCCTCGTCAGAAAGTTTCAGGAGCAAGGCTACCAATGCGTCTCCAATCCGACCAGACCTGCCGGTGAAATTGCCGTTATCAATACGTGCGGTTTCATAGAAGCTGCCAAGGAGGAAAGCATCAACATGATCTTAGACTTTGTCCAGCGCAAGCAGAACGGGCAACTTGGTAAGCTATTCGTGATGGGATGTCTCTCACAGCGCTATCAGCAAGAATTGGAGCAGGAAATTCCAGAGGTCGACCGATTCTACGGAAAATTCAACTATAATCAGCTTCTTGATGATCTCGGACCGGCGGAACATACGGACGGATCGCCTTCAAGCAGAATGAAGCGCTGGAGCCGACTGACTCCGAGGCATTATGCCTATGTGAAAATCGCCGAAGGATGTGACCGTCATTGCGCCTATTGTGCCATTCCGCTCATGACAGGAAAGCATGTTTCCCGTCCGAAAGAAGACATCTTGGACGAGATCAGGCATCTTGTCGCTGATGGAGTGAAAGAGTTTCAGATCATCGAGCAGGAATTAACTTATTACGGAAGAGACCTGTACGGCAAGGGGCTCATTGCCGAGCTTATCGAAGACATTTCAAACGTGCCCGGTGTCGAGTGGATCCGCCTTCACTATGCCTACCCTAACCAGTTCCCGATGGAACTGCTTGATGTGATGGCACGCCACGACAATATCTGCAAATACCTCGATATAGCCTTGCAACACATTTCGGATCACATGCTCTCACGTATGCATCGGCATGTCACCAAACAAGAGACTATCAACCTGCTTCAAGCCATCCGAGCACGCATTCCGGGCATTTATATCCGCACGACACTGATGGTCGGTTTCTGCGGAGAGACCGAAGAAGACTTCCAAGAACTGCTTGAGTTTGTGAAATGGGCACGGTTCGAACGCATGGGGGCATTCACATATTCGGAAGAAGAAGGCACAGAGAGTGCACTGCACGATCACGATGACGTGCCGGAAGCCGTCAAACAGCAGCGATTGGACAAGCTGATGCTCGTCCAACAGCACATCTCCGAGGAGACGGAAGCAGCCCAGATTGGCAAGGTCTTCAAGACGATCATCGACCGAAAAGAAGGGAAATACTACGTGGGACGCACCGAATTCAGTTCGCCCGAGGTAGATCCGGAAGTCCTGATCCCTGCAGATCGACGGCTTAAGATCGGTTCATTCTATCAAGTGCGGATCACTGCGAGCGAAGAGTTTGACCTCTATGGCGAAGTCATCACCAACCAATAAACACCCTGTACGCCATGAACAATAAAGAATACATTGCCGAATTGTCTTCCCGAAGCGGCTATACGCAGGCTGATACGCAGAAACTTGTCAAAACCGTATTAGATGAGATGATCCGCAATCTGACAGAGGCAGAAGCCATTTCAATCCCTAATTTCGGAGTGATAGAAGTCAAAAAAAGGTTAGAACGCATTCTTGTCAATCCCACAACCCATCAGCGCATGCTCGTCCCACCAAAGCTGATCCTCAACTTCAGACCCATTGCATCTCTCAAAGAGAAACTAAAGAACGGAGGCGAAGACAATGAGTAAGATTGGCATATCGGAATTGGCAGCCAAGTTGCAGCGACGTCACCAACTATCGAAGGAGGACGCTGAGCACTTCGTCAAGTTGATGTTTGATGTAGTCAACGATGGGCTTCACTATGAGAAGTTGGTGAAAGTGAAGGGCTTGGGATCTTTCAAGGTGATGAAAGTGAGTGCCCGCAAAAGCATAGATGTCAACACCGGAAAACCAATTGTCATCGAAGGGCGCAACAAGATCACTTTTATCCCGGAAACAGCGGTAAAGGATATCATCAACCGACCATTTTCTCAGTTTGAGACGGTGATGCTTAATGACGGTGTGGAACTGGAAGACACAGAATCAGACTCAGTTGCTCTCCCACCTGATAACGTCGTATCCGAAGATGCGATAGAAGACCAGACGGAACAAGAGGAGCTTGAAGTGCAGACTGAAGAGCCTGTAGCAGAAGTTGCAAAAGTACCGATGGAAGAAGAGCAGTCCAAGCAGGAGATGATTGCAGAGGAAGCGGATTTACCCTCAGCCCCTCCCCTTCCGGAGGCAGAAACGAGTGTGCCGAAACAAGCCGATCAAGAAAATGAAGAACCGGCAAAGACACAGCAGATCTCACCGCTGTCAGCTCTGGCCGCAGAAATACCCACTCCCAAAGAGACTCCAAACAACATTCACCCCAAAGATCAGGATGAAGCGGAAGACCAAGTGAAGGAAAACACTCACGTCGAGAACACCGACCCAACCAACTCACTGTTGCAGGCGCAACTGAAGCAGGCCCGCTCCATGGTCCGCATATTGACCGTCAGCACAGCCCTGTTGGCTATTCTGTGCTGCGCCGGCGCCTTTTATTTAGGTAGACATCTTGCGCTCAGTGACGACCAACAGATCGTTGCGCCACTGCCATCGAGCACGGCTGAACCGATACTTCAACCAACGAATGGAACTCCTGAAAAGTCGCAGCAGTTACCGACAGCACAGACCACCAAGGCTTCAGACGTTGAGGCTTCCAAACAGTCTCATCAAGCAGAATCGGCAAGGGATGCTGTAGCGCTCAAACCGACGAACGATATCGAACGAATGCCAGCTGCCTCAACCGTTGCAGGAAACCACATCAAGTCACAGCATACAGTGCGGACAAATGCCAAAACGATAGAACCCAAACCACAGACAGAAGCAGAACTGACATCCGCAAGCACACGATATGACAAGGACCCACGCGTCAGAACAGGTGCATACCGTATCGTGGGGATAGACCAGATTGTCACGGTGAAAAAGTCACAGACTCTGTCTTCCATCAGCAAAGCGTATCTCGGTCCCGGTATGGAATGCTATGTCGAGGCCATCAATGGGACAACAGAAGTGAAAGAAGGCCAAAAAATCAAGATACCCAAATTAAAACTGAAAAAGCAACCGGCCAAATAGACAATAGCCCGAGACAACTCCCGAGTATGCTTGCATAACCAGTCCCCCGAGAACGCCAAATGGCTTTAGCCCCTGCGGATTATTCTTGTCAGCATAGAAGAAGGGATCGGCTCAATGGATAAAAAAACAGGGTTCAGAAATTCTTCTTCATTTTTATATAATAAACATCTATAATGGGCGTTTCAATAATATAAATTAAATATATATTTCTGCCTATGAAGATCTTTACCTGGGAAGAATTACAGCCCTCAGAACAAACACTCAACTTGATACGTCAACTTGCCCATACCTATCGCGTAATCAATGTCAACAACGAACAAGAAAGCCTTTGCTTGAACTAATACTATTCTGATATGGAAACAATCGTTTCACCTTCACTGCTCGCCGCAGATTTTCTCCACCTTGATCAAGAGATTGACATGATCAACCGTAGCGAGGCCGACTGGCTTCACATGGATATCATGGACGGTTCGTTTGTGCCCAACATCTCCTTCGGGTTCCCTGTCATGGAAGCTGTCAGCAAAGCATGTAGGAAACCACTTGACGTACATTTCATGATCGTACATCCGGAAAGATATATTGCGCAAACAGCCAAGCTCGGAGCGATGATGATGAATGTTCACTTTGAAGCTTGTACCCATCTCAATCGCACCATTCAGGAGATCCACGCGGCCGGGATGAAAGCTGGTGTTACCTTGAACCCTTCAACCCCTGTCGGATTGTTAGAAGATGTGATAGAGGACGTTGAAATGGTGCTGCTGATGAGCGTCAATCCGGGATTTGGCGGACAGACTTTTATCGAGAACACGATCAAGAAAGTGGAGCGGTTGAGACAATTGATCCGATCTACTGGCAGCAAGGCACTGATCGAAATAGACGGTGGCGTAAAAGCAGACACCGCCCCGCGACTGGTCAAAGCAGGCGTTGACGTGCTCGTGAGCGGCAGTTACATCTTCCAGTCCACCGATCCGCTGTCAACCATCCATGCCTTAAAAATGCTCGGGAGATAACGGGCCAGACAACGAGTGCCAGCAACAGCAATCCACACTGGTTCACTGTTGCTCAACCATGTGATTTTTGAGGCTCCTACGGAGTAAGTTTTAGGGCAGTCAAAAGATTTGCCTCAGATGTTCCATAGGCATCAGCCAGGGACAACAAATGACCTCCGATCAGCACGTCAGTTTCTTTTTATAAAAATGAGAACATAAGAGCCGGAATCTCCAGCCATCATTTCAAGATAAGGGATTAGGGCCAAATGCGCAGGTCCTAACAATCAGCCGACCGAGCAGAATGTACAAAATTGCACAATAATCTGTTCGTCCCGCCAGCCCAGTATCTCAATCTAGCTGAAGACAGAGGGGGAATTCGGAGAAAATAACTCGAATTCCCACCAGCCAGTATCTCAATCTAGCTGAAGGGTGACGCCGTGGGCCTTGGCCATGCGTCTCATATTCAGTATGGCATAACGCATGCGGCCGAGTGCAGTATTAATACTGATATTTGTCATTTCTGCAATCTCTTTGAATGTCAATTCCTGATAGAAACGCATATAAACGATCTCCCGCTGAGGGGCCGGCAGCAAGCCCATCATTTTTTTGACATCACACAACACCTGCTCGTTGACAAATCTGTTCTCTATGTTACCATCCAACACTCGTGCCGAACTGATATTCGAGAGATCATTATCATCCGTTGGCTCGATGATCCTTTCCGACTTCTGTTCCCGGTAAGCATCCATGATCACATTGTGGGCGATGCGCATGATCCAAGCGCCGAACTTTCCAGTAGTGGCATATTTGCCTTGTTGCAGTTTTGTGATCACCTTGACGAACGTCTCTTGAAAAATATCATTGGCCAAGTCGCGGTCACGAACCACAAACAATATGTATGCAAACAATTTTGATTGATTTCTTGTCAGCAACAAATCAAACGCCTTATTGTTGCCTCTCATATAGGACATTGCCAGTTCTTCATCTGACAAATTGCAGAGATATTTCATTCTTAAAGTCTTTTATCAGAAGTAAATATCTATTCTATAGGCTGTCCGTCTCTTGATTTATTGTATTAAATGTGTTAATTTCGTTGCAAAAATAGATATTTTTTTTTAATCTGCCAAACTTTTTTATTAAAAAAGAGGTTGGTGCAGGATGCTACCAACCTCGAGGGACGATTTAGCAAAGATCTAAATCTAAAACTATTGACAAATATAGATTATATGTTTTATAAAAACAAATTTTTGATGCAAAAAAATCATTTTTTAACACAAGGACAGCAAGGGCTGA
>ONHE01000164.1 GCA_900317545.1 uncultured Prevotella sp.
GTTTTTCTTCTTCAGTGTACTGATTCATTACTTTTTTTCCTTTTACTTCTTTTTAATGAAGTGTCAACTTATTCAGTACAATACAAAACAAAACCTCTTGAAAATCAGAAGGCTACAAATCCGGATTCCGGACATGGGATCCGTCGGTCGCGAAGGGGCGGACAAGGAACTGCAGGGGCAGTCTGACTACCTGCCGGACGGCTCGCGCGCCGGGCCGGTCAGACGAGTCCGTCGATGACGTGCTTGAGTTCCGTCAGCTGGTCACGCACCGAGGTCAGGGTCTGGAGCACGTCGGCGCTCTTGTCGGCACCATCACGATTCTCGTGAATCATCTTGCGGGCCGAGGCCAGCTTGAATCCTCTCACCTTGACAAGATTGTAGATCGTCTTGCAGAGATCAATGTCCTTCTGGCTGTACTGCCTCACTTTGGTCATTTCTTGCGTCTTCGGACGAAGCTGCGGAATCTCTTTTTCCCAATAGCGTAGCGTGCTCTCCTGCACGCCGATGATATCAGCCACTTCCTTGATCGAAAAGTAGAGCTTCACGTTCTTGTTCGTATTCAACGCCATATTTTCTATCTTTTTGGTTGATTTATATGCAAAGATACTAAAAATCTCGTATCTTGCCTCCGCCTTGTCTCAACTTTTTCGTATCTTTGCATCAATTTTGAGAGAAATTCAAACATAACATTTTACAGCAATGATGACAGCAAATGAAATCCGCGACTCATTCAAGAAGTTCTTCGAGTCGAAAGGTCACGTCATTGTACCGTCGGCACCTATGGTGATCAAAGACGACCCTACGCTGATGTTTACCAATGCCGGAATGAACCAATGGAAGGATATTATCCTCGGCACCAAGCAGCCCGAACCGCGCCGCAGGGCTGACACGCAGAAGTGTCTTCGCGTCAGCGGCAAGCACAATGACTTGGAGGAAGTCGGCCATGACACGTATCATCACACCATGTTTGAGATGCTCGGCAACTGGAGTTTCGGCGACTACTTCAAGGAAGGGGCCATTGACTACGCCTGGGAGTATCTCGTCGACGTGCTGCATCTGGATCCCAAGGATCTCTATGTGACAGTCTTCGAAGGCTCACCCGATGAGAATATACCCCGCGATGACGAGGCCGCAGGCTACTGGGCCAAGCATCTGCCGGCCGACCATATCATCAATGGCAACAAGCATGACAACTTCTGGGAGATGGGCGACACAGGTCCGTGCGGCCCGTGTTCGGAGATTCACGTCGACTCTCGCACCCCCGAGCAGAAGGAAAAGACGCCGGGCCGCCTCTTAGTCAATCAGGACGACCCACAAGTCATAGAGATCTGGAACATTGTATTCATGCAGTTCAACCGCAAGGCCGACGGTTCGCTCGAGCCACTGCCCATGCACGTCATCGACACCGGTATGGGATTCGAGCGCCTCGTGCGCATGATGCAGGGCAAACACAGCAACTATGACACCGACATATTCCAGCCCTTCATCCGCGAAATAGAACTTTTGTCAGGCAAGAAATATGGTTTCACCACGCCGTCGGGCACCAACGGAGAAGCCGCATCGGATCAGGAGAAGGTCGACATCGCCATGCGCGTCGTGGCAGACCATCTGCGCGCCGTCGCCTTCTCGATCGCCGACGGCCAGCTGCCCTCTAACGCGAAGGCCGGATATGTCATCCGCCGCATCCTCCGCCGCGCCGTCCGCTATGCCTATACCTTCCTCGACCAGAAAGAAGCCTTCATGTTCAAGCTCCTGCCAGTGCTCATCCGGGAGATGGGCGAAGCCTTCCCCGAACTACCTGCGCAGCATGAGCTGATCGGAAGAGTGATGAAAGAGGAGGAGGATTCATTCCTCCGCACGCTCGACAAGGGCATTAACCTGCTCAATGGAAGCATGGACGAACTGAAGGCACACGGCCTGACGGAGCTCGACGGACAAAGTGCGTTCCGGCTGTTTGATACTTACGGATTCCCCGTAGACCTCACGGAGCTCATCTGCCGTGAGCATGGATTCACCGTAGACGAGAAAGGCTTCGACGCCGAAATGCAGAAGCAGAAGGAGCGGGCACGCAATGCAGCCGTCGTGGAGAACGGCGATTGGACCGTCATCAGCGACGGGGAGCAGGAGTTCGTGGGCTATGACTATACGGAATATGAATGCCATATCCTCCGCTACCGCAAGGTGACACAGAAGAAGAACACGTTCTTTGAACTGATACTCGACCACACACCGTTCTACGGAGAGATGGGCGGCCAGGTCGGCGACACGGGTGTGCTCGTCAGTGAGGATGAGACCGTGGAGATCATAGACACCAAACGGGAGAACAACCAGAGCATTCACATCGTCAGAAAACTGCCCGTCAACCCGGAGGCAGACTTCATGGCCTGCGTCGATACGGACAAGCGGGCAGCCAGTGCAGCCAACCATACGGCGACCCACTTGCTCGACTACGCCCTCAAGAAGGTGCTCGGAGAGCACGTGGAGCAGAAAGGTTCATACGTCAGTGCGGACACCTTGCGGTTTGACTTTGCCCACTTCCAGAAGGTAAGTGACGAACAACTGCGCGAGGTAGAGCGCTTGGTGAACAGCATGATACGTGAAGACCTGCCCTTAGATGAGCATCGTGACACGCCGATAGACGAAGCCCGGAAGCTCGGCGCGATCGCCTTGTTCGGCGAGAAGTATGGCGACAAGGTCCGGGTGGTGCGCTTCGGCCCTTCCTGTGAATTCTGCGGCGGCATCCATGTGGCGTCTACGGGCCACATAGGGATGTTCAAGATCGTCAGCGAAAGCTCAGTGGCTGCCGGCGTCAGGCGCATAGAGGCGATGACGGGAAAAAACTGCGAGGAAGCCATGTACCACCTGGAGGACATACTGAAGGATATCCGGACGCTCTTCAACAATGCAAAAGACCTGAAAGCAGTCATCGGGAAGTATATCGAGGAGCACGATGCAATGAAGAAAGACATTGAGAGTTTCCGCGCCCAGGCAGTGGAACGGGCCGTCGGCCAACTCGTTGCAAAGGCCGTGGAGATCAACGGCGTAAAGGTCGTAAAGGCCGTATTGCCGGTCGATCCGGCATCTGCCAAGGATATCGTATTTAAGGTCCGTCAGCAGATCACGGAACATCTCGTGTGCGTACTGGGCTCTGTTGCCGACGGCAAACCGATGCTCTCGGTCATGCTCAGCGAAGATATGGTCAGCGATCACGGGCTGAATGCCGGCAAGATCATACGCGAAGCGGCCAAACTCATACAAGGTGGCGGAGGCGGACAACCGCACTATGCCCAGGCCGGAGGCAAAAACCCCGACGGGCTCTCGGCAGCTGTCGACAAGGTGGTGGCGCTCGCTGACCTGTAAGAAACAGCAGAACGGCTTCGCCGAAGAAGCCTTCCGAACAGACCAAAGGATCCTTCCCGATCGGGCGAAGGATCCTTTTTTAATTCCCGAAAAGATTGCCCCGATAGCTTTTTTGTCGTATCTTTGCACTATGCGGACGGCATTTGCGCCATTCGCGCGCATCATCTGGATCAGAAACAAACGAAATATCAAAACGACGAAAAAAGACAATGAAACACTTATTCCATCTTTTCGCAACGGCCGCCATGACGCTGATGGCCATCAACATGGCATCGGCGCAGGACACGAATGCGGTGGTCAGCAACCACCGATACATGATCTATCAGTTCCCCAAGGGCAAGGAACCGAAGATAGACGGCAACACGGACGACTGGAGATGCGTGGGACGGGCCTACGAGGTGACCGAACAGTTCATGAAAGAGGATGAGAAGAAACACGCGAAACCAGACACCGCAACACTCAAATTCACCATGCGCGTGGGCTGGAGCGCCGCTACGCAACGCCTCTACTTCCTCTATGAGGCGGAAGATGACTACTGGCGGTTCAGCGAGAACACGCTTTCGACAGACATACTTGAGGTGGTAGTCGACGGCGATTGCTCCGGGGGGCCGTTCATCCAGCGCTTTCACCCGACGGCTGCGAATGACGTTCAGACCGCCTGGTTCAACTTCCAGGGCGTGCAGGCACAGAATTACCACATCTTTACACCGCCACATGGCGACGACTGGTGCATGTATTGGGGCCCGCAGATCTGGCTGAAGCAGAAGCCATATGCCGATCATGCCTATCGATACGCATTCAAGGAGGGCGAGCGGGGCAAATTGGTGCTCGAGTTTTACATCACACCTTACGACCGCGCTTTGGCTGACAGCCCGGAGAAGTCGGTGCCTACGGTGCTCCGGGAGGGCAACGACGTGGGGCTCTGCTGGGCCGTGATCGACTGGGACAGCAATCCTACGAGCAAGAATGGGTTCTGGAATCTCTCCCGCACACACACGATGTACGGCAACGCCGACTATCTGCCTAAGTTCCGGCTCATGCCCGTCGAGCGCTGAGCAGCCACCCTTCCATGCCCCTGATAGGATGCCATAAGACCCACTGCACGCGTCAATCACGGCTACACACAATAAATCCCATTGCCCCTGATTGAATGCAATGAGATCCACTTCACGAGTCAATCACAGCTACATACAACAAATCCCATTGCCCCTGCAGGGGCGGGCCTGGTGCCCGTTCGTGCAGGGTGCTGTTTCTTGACGACCGGTCCCATTCCTCCAAAACCTTCATTCCACAGCCCCTCAAACCATCATTTGGCATTCGACAATCGTCCTTTCCCATTCCTCGGAGCCGTCATTTGGCATCAGGAATTCAGCCTTTCCATACATTGGAAATCTCACTAAGGCGTCCCGTTTGCCCCCTTCCCTCTGACGGTCACACCCATCATCAAGAAGCATCTGAAAACTCTCTAAAACAGGCACTTTTCATATGCCTTTCGCAGAGCATAGCTCCGGGCCGTCAAGAGCTATGCTCCGGGCTGCCCATATGATAGCTTTGGACAGCCCATATGATAGCTCCGCGCCGGGCTTCGCATAAGGCTCCTTTCCGAATAGGTAAAAAGTGACAAAAACGAAGGATAAAAATGGTCTTTTCGGATGACATACATACAACTGCCATAGCCGATGAACGGGAAGACAAGATGGCGAATATACAGGCGCGAGAAGGTTATTTAGAGGGCGACAAACAGGTTGTTCGCAGATTATATAACTTACAAACAGCCTTCGATACGCTTGCGTTCACGGTCGGCATATTTGGCGAGCACCTTCGCTATTTCAGGATAGTAGCTTTCGAGCGTGGGGTATTTCCGGCGCTCGCGGGCATATCGTCGAAGGGCCGTCACAAGCTCCGGCATCCACTTGAAGTCGCGTGCAACCTGATTGTAGAGTTCATGCTGCACGTCTTCCCGTTTGCAGCCGTTATCCATCATATAGCAGATGACGGCCGCGCGGACCACGGATTCGTTGATCACAGTCTGCTCATTGCCGTAGGCCTGACGCTGCATCGCCAGGGAGGAACAGCGATAGAGATAGTCGGCCGACTCCTTCAGCTGATCCCAATGATCCCCCTTCGCCAGCAGTGGATTGACAAATGAATGGTTGAACTCATGGATCAGCGTGGCTGCATAGGCCGCTCCGTCGGCATAAGGTGTGCGAGCAGCAGGATTCTCTACATATCCCACGATGGCGAACAACTCCTTTGCGCGTCCCCGGCAGGCACGGTTTGCCCCGTAGTTACCACCGCCGTTGGTGCAGCCGATGATCACTCTGAAGGTCTCTTCAGGTGCTGTTCCGTAGAACGCAGGATACCATTCCTGCCGCAAAAGGCCCATCACGTTGGCCTTATAGGCTTCGACCGCACGGTCGTAGAATGGATAGTGGCCCGTGAAAAACGCATGAAAGCGCGTGTCGCGGCAGAAGTCATTGAGGCGCATGAGCAACGTGTCCTTGTCCACCTTGCTCCATCTGCGATCCATGGACTGCAGGTCTGTATCCATCCATCTCACGCCTTCGGCATCGACGGAGATATTGACCGCGAGATTCATTACGGCATCATAGGCCACGCCGAACTGCCGCCTAAGCCGGTTGAAATAGAGCACCGAGGGGTGTGCGCGGTATGTTCCGAACCACTGCTCAGTGTCTTTGGTGTACTGTCCGCCATCGTCCATGCAATATTCCTGATAGCCGGCGGTGCGCGCAAGGATTGCAGTGAGTTCGACAGACGGTGACACCGCGACGGTCACTTGTGCCGACACGCAGAGCGAAAGGGATAAAATGCAGACAGACAATGTGATCTTTTTCATGGCGAGAGGTGTTTCATTCAATGATTATCATATAAAAAAAGCAGGCGGATCGCAAGAGCCGCCTGCTTGTCTTATTCATCAACCGATGCGCGCTCAGGCACGACGACCGTACTGCTCATCAAGGTTGAAGATGGCCTTGTCGCCCATTCTCTTCAGCCGATCTACGATGCCACTGGCTGTCGCTTCTTCCTCGACCTGCTCACGGACAAACTGCCAGAGGAAGTCCTGTGTGGCCTTATCACCCTCGGCAACGGCCTGATCGAGCAGCTTGTCGATCAGTCGGCTGACGTGACATTCGTGCTTATAGGCATCCTCGAAGGCATCCAACGGACTGGTCCATGTCTGCTTTACGGCTGCGATCTGATTGACAACAGCTTCGCCGCCACGCTTGATGATATAGCTGGCCATCTGATATGCATGGTCCATTTCTTCTGCCGACTGTTTCTTCATCCATGTTGAGAAACCGTCGAAACCTTCTTTCTCGAAGTAGAAAGACATGGAAAGATACATGTTGGCAGAGTAAATCTCGTTTACGATCTGCCCGTTCAGGGCATCCTGCAATGTAGTAGAAATCATAGTAATGTGTATTTAATAAAACTTATCTGAATGCAAATGTACGAAAAGAATGGACATGTCAAAGCTTCAGATGATTATTTTAGGCTTTTGTAATATATATAAATAGTCGTTAGCATTTGCCGCCCGGACCGGCCGTAGGGCAAAGCTCGTAGATCTGCAGACCGAATTCGGGCACCATGGCCATGACATGTTCCATGATCGCAGCCAGTTCATGCTCGTAGCGGACCCACTCTTTGTTCTTCAGAAAGAAATACAACTGCAGCGGCTGACCATATTGCGAGGCCTCAAGAAGGCGTGCCATCATCGTCATATCGTGGTTAATTGCCTCGTGCGCCTGCAAGTAGTCCTCCACCGCCTGACGGAATTTAGTGAGGTTGGTCACACCGTCCTCATCGAAGTGAACGGTGTGGAGGTCGAGCAGGATCTTGCGGCTGACGCGCCGGCCGGGACTCTCCTGCATCCCCTCCCAGTTCTGGAAGGACCCGTTGACCAGCGAAATGGGCGATACGGTGATGATGGTATTGTCGAAGTTGCGTATCTTGACGGTTGTCAGCGTCATCTCTTCGACGGTGCCGTCTGCATTGGCCGACGGCACCGTAATCCAGTCGCCGCGGTGGAGCATGTCATTGCTTGTCAGTCTGACACCGGCCACCAGCCCCTCGATCGTGTCCTTGAACACCAACATGAGGATCGCACTCGTGGCGCCTAAGCCGGCAAACAGCCGCATCGGAGAACGGTTGATGAGGATGGATATGACCACAATGAGAGCCAGGAAGATACAGATGATCTTCAGAACATCGATGAATGACAGAAGATATTGCTGCAAGGAGGAACGGCGAATGTCCAGTCCGCGCATGCTATTGAGGAACACCAGCATCAGGTGAAGCGTGCTCAGGGTGATATAGATGGCTGTTGCGCGGGTCAGAAGTTCACGCACCACGGGGATCTGATAGAACACCAAGGGAAGCAACTGCCATATGACGACGGCCGGAACAATCTGACATGCCGCCTTGAGCACACGCCTGTTGAGGAGCACGTCATCCCATTTGGCACTCGTGCGCTTGGTGATCCGGTCGACGACCGGTATCAGGATACGCCCGCAAAGGAAATAGCTCAGCCATGCGAGGAATACGGCCACGAGGACCAGCAGCACGTGGCGGAGCACCGGAACGGCTGCCCCGTGGACGCCGCAAAGCGCGACAAGCTGCTCGACAAATATTCTGATTGTTTCCATGATCTAATGTGGGGCACAGAGAACTTCACACACCCGGTCTTGAAAAGCTCGTCCGTTGCGTCCGTGCATGACGCCTTGGTTGATGATGCAGAAAGCCAACCGATGTCCGTTGGAAGCCGTGCAGTAGCCCGCGAGCGACTGTATGCCCAGCACGGTGCCCGTCTTTGCCCGGACGTTTCCGCGCGTGAAAGCGCCCGTCATGCGGCGTTCGAGGGTACCGTCCTTGCCGGCAATGGGCAGCGCAGGCTGCAAGTGGAGATAGATGTTCTCGTTTCTGAAAGCGTAACGGAGCATCATCACTTCCAACTCCGCTGTCACATAGTTATACAGCGAGAGGCCTGAGCCGTCGGCAATGCGATAACGCGCCGGATCGAGACCAATCTTCTGGATCAGCCGGTTGATCACCGCGCGCGCGCTTTTTGCCGTCGCCGGACGGTTCCCGGTTGACGAGGCGATCTGATAGAACATGGATTCGGCGTAGAGATTGTCGCTCTGTTTGAGCATCCGCATCAGTATCTGGTCGAGGCTGTGGAATCTGCTGACGATGCAATAGGCATCTTCCGGCTTCCGCCCGGCAGCCACAAAGGCATCGACGAACACGCCTGCCTCGCGCAGATCTTTCACAAACCGGTCCATGAACTGATCCTTCCGGCCGAACGGGAGGGGCGTCAAGACCGGGTTGTCATCATCCCAACACCAGCCCTCACCTAACGTTTTGGCGTCCTTCATGGTCTTGTCGGCGTACAAGTGACCCCGTATGGTGTCGACGCCCATCTTCTTCAGACCTTCCACAAAGGCGGTCATGTCGTCACTGTTGAAGCGTGGGTCGAATCCGCCGACGCAATATACGTCGCCCTTGAGCGTGCAACTGTCTATCTGCCCTGTGTAACAGAGGTCGGTCTTGAAGCGGTATGAACCGCCCAACTTATCGATGGCAGTGATCGCTGTGATGAGTTTCATCGTTGAAGCCGGGCGCATCAGCTGCCGCTCGTTGTGCTTGTAGATCGCCGAATCGGCATCCAAATCGTAGACCATGAGACCCACTTGCGATGTCTGAAACATGTTGCTCTTCAGCAAGAGATCCAAATGGTGGCGCACGGACTCGGGCCATGGCAGGGCCAAACTGTCCTTGGCGATGGAGTCGACCATGGACGAGTCGGCCACATTGCTGTTCTCATCGTCTTCAATGATCTCGTTATCTGTCTGTGCATTCAGCTGTATAGGCATCAGGGACACCGTCAGCAGAAGCCACAAAACTCTCAAATATCTCATGTTCAATTCAATTTCAGATGATCCGCAGCATTCATTCGGCTTCGCGGCCGATTTGCTTTTCCACTTGCCCCTGCCGCTTCCGGATCTCGAGGATGAATGCTTCGTCGCTCTCAGGCTGCACAGCGGCGAGCTTTCCTGCCCCATATTCAAGCAACAGATAACGCGACAGGCCAAACGAGGTCTTCATGCTGGTCCACCGGATGATCTCGTTCACGGCTATCACTTGGCTGCGGGCGAACCGCCCCTTGTGGATGGTCAGCCATTCGCCTTTATCATCCGTCGAGAAGACATACTTGGTATGGAGCACGCGCTCGATGATGAGCAGCACGAAAGCGACTACGACGACGCCCACGATGGCCATCTTTATCCAGAACAGATAGAAAGCCAGCATCAGGAAGATGGTGATGGCGCACTTGGCGGCCAACGGAAATCGATGATGGAAAACACGCTGCATGCTCATGGGCGGATGATTTTAGCGAACGCCGGACGTTTGCACTGCAAAATTACGAAATATTATCAGCAATCGGTGAATTTTTAAAGATTAATTGCTAAATTTGCCACAAATAAACTATAGAGAATGGTTTACAAGTTTGATTTTTTAGTCATCGGAGCAGGCATAGCCGGTTTGAGCTATGCGCTGAAGGTGGCCAAAGCACGTAAAGGCAAGGTCTGCATCATCTGCAAGACAACGCTCAATGAGGCCAACACCAAGTTTGCCCAGGGCGGAGTGGCATCAGTCACCGACCTCGAATTGGACAATTTCGAAAAGCATATTCAAGACACGATGATCGCGGGCGACTACATCTCCGATCCCGAAGCGGTCAGCTTGGTGGTGCGCAAGGCACCCGGGCAGATCCGGGAGTTGGTGGACTGGGGCACGCAGTTCGACCGGAAGGACGACGGCCACTATGACCTGCACCGCGAAGGCGGGCACTCCGAGTTCCGCATCCTGCACCATGCCGACGACACGGGGGCAGAAATCCAGCGGGCGCTGATGGCGGCCGTGCGCGCCGATCCATCGATCGAGATCCGGGAGAATCACTTTGCGGTCGAGATTATCACGCAACATCACCTCGGCGCACGCGTCACGCGGCGCACGCCCTACATCAATTGCTACGGCGCGTATGTGCTCAATCCGGAACAGCACGTGGACACTTACCTGAGCAAGGTCACCGTGATGTGTACGGGCGGATGCGGCGCCGTCTATCAGACAACGACCAACCCGGTCATCGCAACGGGCGACGGGGAGGCGATGGTCTATCGTGCCAAGGGCACCGTAAAGGACATGGAGTTTGTCCAGTTTCATCCTACCTCGCTCTTCCATCCCACGGAAACGCATCCCGCATACCTCATCACGGAGGCCATGCGCGGCTATGGAGGCGTGCTGAAGCTGCCCGACGGCGAGACGTTCATGGAGCGATATGACCCGCGCCTGTCGCTTGCGCCGCGCGACATCGTGGCCCGCGCGATCGACAAAGAGATGAAGACCCATGGCATCGAGCATGTCTGCCTGGATGTCACGCACAAGGATCCGGAGGAGACGAAACGCCATTTTCCCAACATCTACCGCAAATGTCTCTCGATCGGCATTGACATCACCAAGGACATGATACCCGTCCGTCCGGCCGCGCACTACATGTGCGGCGGCATCAAGGTCGACCTCAACGGCTGCTCAAGCATTGACCGGCTCTACGCGATCGGCGAATGTTCGTGCACCGGACTGCACGGGGGCAACCGCCTGGCGAGCAATTCGCTGATCGAAGCGGTGGTCTATGCCGACACCGCAGCTACGCACAGCCTCGCCCATGTGGACGAATACGACTTCAACGAGCAGGTTCCGGAGTGGAATGACGAGGGCACACTGACCAACGAGGAGCACGTGCTGATCACGCAGGCGGCCAAGGAAGTCGGGCAGGTGATGTCCAATTACGTCGGCATTGTGCGCAGCGACCTGCGCCTCAAGCGCGCTTGGGACCGCCTGGACCTGCTCTACGAGGAGACGGAAGCGCTCTTCAAGCGCGTGAAGGTCTCGCGCGACCTCTGCGAACTGCGCAACATGATCAACACCGGATACCTCATCACCCGCATGGCCATCGAGCGCAAGGAGAGCCGCGGACTGCACTATACGGTTGACTATCCGGTGCATGCATACGACAAGAGATAGCACATGCCAACCATGAATCTTTGAACCGACCGTCCAAAAGGTTCATCCGTCGGGCGGCA
Source organism: uncultured Prevotella sp. (assembly GCA_900317545.1). GTDB lineage: Bacteria > Bacteroidota > Bacteroidia > Bacteroidales > Bacteroidaceae > Prevotella. The sequence continues at coordinate 11,523 of ONHE01000164.1, forward strand.
TGGACCGTGTCTCTGACGTGACAAGCTAAGGGCACCGGGCAGAACATGAACGGGCCTGACCCAAAACCGAATGTCAACCGACCGGCACGGGGGATTTCCGATGCCGGGACAGAGTTGTCATCCGGTCGACCGAAAGGATAGCTCCGGCCGACCAAGAGGGATTCTCCGGTCACGGCGGAGGGATCAGACGGAGGGTGTAGCCTGTGAGCTGCCGCCCGGACAAAGCGA
>ONHE01000058.1 GCA_900317545.1 uncultured Prevotella sp.
ACAAATCCAAACGCGACCGGAACATAGGGTTGCCGCTCCGGAGATGGCCTTCGGACTGTCAACAGCTATCCTCTTGCAAGCCGAAAGGATAGGTCCGGGGCTTCCAGAGAGATCCTCTCGCCCAAGCTGTTTGAGCCATTTTCCCCGCCGGAATCATCCAATTGTCATGAAAAACCATTAATTTCTCGGTCAGGAAGGATGCTATCCGTGCCTTTGTTTTTCACATTCCCCGTACCTGCCTGATTATCAACACGATACCATTTCTCAGCATACGCACATATTTGCGGCCACCGCCCCGTTTGCTTGTCAGCAGGCGATGTATGCGAACGATCATGTCAAATTATTTCGGAAGAAAAAAAACGGCACGGAAGTTTTTTATAGAGGATAAATTTGCATGATAGGAAAAGAATGTCGACTTTTGCATCAAGATAAGCGGCGGGTGACCAGACTGGACGGTAATCGGCATTGACGGGAGGACTTCAGAGCCAGTCACTACGAAGAAGGTCAACGGTCCAGGCGTCTGACTCCACATCATCCATGAATGGCAGACGGACAAGACACGTCTTGCAGCCAAATGCAGTATGCATCCCTGAAAAGCCCCTGCCGCCCCCGTCTTACAACTTAAAAAAAACGATCCTGATGCAACAAAATAAGGAAAATGCAGTTTATATATATGAGATCGACTGACTATTAGCAACTGAAAATGAATAAAGATCGGAAACTCCACGCAAGAAACATGAAAAGACTGATACTCTATACGCTGTTGATGCTGTTCTTCCCTGCAGGCGTCATGGCCCAATCATCCATGACTGACGATCAGGTCATGCAATTTGTCATCAAGGAACATGCCGCAGGAACTTCGCAGGCACAGATCGTGACCAAGCTCATGCAGAACGGCGTGGACATCACGCAGATCAGACGCGTCAGAAAGAAATATGACCGGCAGATCAACAACCGGGGCTTGGGCGTGGTGGCTGACGAGAGCGTTTCGACAGCAGAGGACCGCATGCGCAAGGCCAATGGCGAAAAGAAAAAGAACCAGGACAAGCGCAGCAACTATCAGCTGAAAACGAATGACACGACAAACGGATTCGCCGATTTAGAAAAGAACGACGAACGGAACAGAATGCTCGCCGAGCTATATGGGGTGATCCCCGACTCGACCTTGCAGCAGTCTGACATGGACGAAGGACAGCTGTGGAAGGGCAAACGCGTGTTCGGCCGCGACATCTTCAATCAGAAAAAACTGTCGTTTGAACCCAATATGAACATCGCGACGCCCCAGAACTACCAACTCGGACCAGGAGACGCCGTGTTCATCGACATCTATGGCGCTTCGCAGAAGACGATCAATGCCACCGTCTCACCTGACGGCGACGTGACGATTCCGGGCTTCGGCCCCGTCCAAGTGAGCGGATTGACCGTCAGGCAGGCCAATGCCCGGTTGCGCGCAACATTGGGAGCCCGCTACAGCAGCAGCAAAGTGAGGCTGACGGTAGGACAGACCAAGACCATCACCGTGAACATCATGGGCGAGGTCAAAGTGCCGGGAACCTATACCCTCTCCGCGTTTTCATCCGTCTTCCGGGCGTTGTACATGGCCGGAGGACCCAATGACATCGGTACGTTGCGAAACATCAAGGTCTTCCGCCGCAATCGTCTCATCGCCGTGGTCGACGTCTATGACTACATCCTCAACGGCAAGGCGAGCAACATCCACTTGGCCGACGAGGACGTGATCGCCGTCGGACCCTACGACTGCTTGGTCAACATGACCGGAAAGGTGAAACGGCCGATGTACTACGAAATGCGGAAGAACGAGAGCGTAGGGTCGCTGATCAAATACGCCGGCGGATTTGCCAATGACGCATATACCAAATCAGTGAGGATCATCCGCAAGACCGGACGGAAATACGCGGTGTTCAACGTCGATGAGTTTGACATGAGCTCCTTCCACATTGCCGACGGAGACTCGGTCAATGTCGACTCGATCATACCACGCTATGAGAACACCGTCGAACTGAAAGGAGCCGTCTTCCGGCCCGGCCTCTATCAGATTGGCAGCAACATCAACAGCGTGCGTACGCTCCTCACCCAGGCAGAAGGTGTCACGGAAGATGCTTTCACGGCCCACGCCGTGATGCACCGCATGAAAGCCGACCGCACGTTGGAGGTGATTCCGGTAGACATCGACGGCATCATGAGCGGCCAAGTGGCAGACATCCCTTTGCGGGAAAATGACGTACTGTTCGTCCCGACCAAGCAGGCCATGATGCAACAGCAGACCATCACCATCCACGGTGAAGTCCATTATCCCGGCATCTATCAATATGCAGACAACCAGACCATCGAAGACTTCATTCTTCAGGCTGGCGGACTGAAAGAGACAGCGTCGACCGTCAAGGTGGACGTGGCCCGGCGCATTGAGAATCCGAAGGCCGTGGTGACCGACAGCGTCATCGCCAAGACTTACAGTTTCGCCTTGAAAGACGGATTCGTCATCGATGGAGAGCCCGGCTTCAAACTGATGCCTTATGATGAGGTGTATGTCCGCAAGAGCCCGGGGTACTCCACACAGAAAAACGTTTCCGTCGAGGGACAGATCATGTTTGAAGGCACTTACACGCTGACGAGCAAAGATGAACGGCTCTCGAGCATCATCAGCAAGGCCGGCGGACTGAAGGACAAGGCCTATGTACAAGGAGCGCGGCTGGAACGCCGCATCACCCACGACGAGCGCTTGCGCATGCAGACCGTCCTGAAGCTGCTTCAGGGACAGCGGGGAGAGAAAGACACGCTGGACATAGACAAGCTGAATCTCGGCGACACCTACTACGTAGGAATTGAACTCGACAAGGCATTAAAGACCCCCGGGGGCGACGCCGACCTCGTATTGCGCGAAGGAGACCGCATTATCATCCCCGAATACAATGGCACCGTGAAGATCAGTGGAGAGGTGATGTATCCCAACACCGTTGCCTACGAGAAAGGAAAGAGTGCCTCATGGTACATCGATCAGGCAGGCGGCTGGGGCAACAGGGCCAAGAAGAGCCATACGATCATCATCTACATGAACGGCACGGTGGCCCGCGTAGGCCACAATGCCAAGATCCGCCCCGGCTGCGAGATCGTTGTGCCGGGCAAACCCAAACGCGACAACAATGCCATCAGCCAATGGTTAGGCATCGGCACCAGCGTTGCCAGCATCGCGACGATGATTGCCACGATCGTGAATCTGGCGAAGTAAAGAATATCCAAAATAAGAGCAGAACAGCGCAATGAAATATCCGATAGGAATACAATCGTTTGAGAAGATACGCCTGAAAGGGTATGTCTACGTGGACAAGACGCGGTACGTCTGGGAAATGGCCAACAACGGTGTGTACTACTTTCTCGGTCGCCCACGCCGGTTTGG
>ONHE01000116.1 GCA_900317545.1 uncultured Prevotella sp.
CCATCTGCGCCACCACGCCATGAAGCAGACCTATACCTCTTATATATACGACAGGGCATCACGCACCTTCACGGACCCCACCAACCAGATCATCGCAGACGACCTCGGGAGACACGAGCAGCTGCACGTCGCACACCTGCCCGAGCAACGCCGGAAGGTCTATGTCATGACCCGCTATGAGGACAAGACCAGTGCCGAGATCGCGCAGATCATGAACCTGGAGATCAGAACGGTAGAGAACCACCTTTTTCTGGCACGCAAGGAAGTCCGGAAAATGATGGCGGCCTGTAAATAAACCATCAAATGACTGCAAATGACATATCAAATACCAGCAAATAACACATTGGATGGCGGACAATGAAAGACAATTTCACTGCTCCTGCCCATCACACTCTCTACACTATCTTAAACGAATAATCAAGTTACAATTAATCATTTATCATCTTTAAGCTTATGAAATATGAAGATCTAAGATTCTCTTCGAGGCGCAATTTGCTATCGATGACAATCGGACTGGCAGCCTGCTTTGCCTTTCCACATGCCCTGCAGGCAGACAACAGCATTCAGACGATCCAGCAAAATGGCGTGGTAAGAGGCACCGTAACGGACGTCAACGGCGAACCGGTCATCGGTGCGACCGTCACGCAGAAAGGCACCAATAACCGTGCAGCAACCGACTTGGACGGACGCTTCACCCTCCCGAACGCGGCAGGAAAGACGCTCGTCATCACCTATGTAGGCTATAAGACAGTCGAGGTGACAGCAACAAACGGCATCAAAATCACGCTTCAGGAAGACAATAACGTACTGGAGCAGGTGGTGGTCGTAGGATATGGCACACAGAAAAAAGCAACCTTGACCGGTGCCGTGAGCATGGTGCAAGGCGACGAGGTGCTGAAAGGGCGCGCAACGAGTAATGTGGGGACAGCCTTGCAAGGAGCTATCCCTGGCATGACCGTCACACGAGGCAGCAGCAGACCTACGGAAAACCCGAAGATCAGCATTCGCGGAGGCATCTCTGCCAATAGCAACGACCCGCTGATATTGATCGATGGCGTAGATGCCTACGCGTGGGAACTGAACTCACTCAATCCCTCTGACATCGAGAGCATCTCCGTCTTGAAGGACGCTGCTGCATCTATCTACGGCGCACGGGCCGCAGGAGGTGTGGTCTTGGTGACCACCAAGCGTGCCAAGGCAGGCCGGGCAACCGTGACCTACAATGGTTCCGCAACCGCCAATTTCGTCGGAAGGAAGTATCCTGCAGCCAGTGGTTCAGAGTGGGCACGCATGATGTTGATGGCCGATCAGAATGATTTAAACCATCCGGCCGGTGCCTCTTCTCTTTGGGCAATCATGGGATTCTCAGCCACCGAATATGAAAAGGTGATGAATAACGAAGCATTCGACTGGACAAATGGTGCCTATAAGTATCGCATCGATCCGCTTAACGCCGATCAAGTGGAGGCCGTCTACGGCACCACATGGGGCACGAATCACAACATCAGTCTACAGACAGGAAATGAAAACATCAAGAGTATCACATCATTAGGATATGCCAGCGACCGGTCTCTGATAACGGAAGTGTTTGACGGACAACGCAAATACAACTTCCGAAACAATACCGACTTCCGGTTAGGCAAGTTCGTCACGATAGAGACAGGTGTGAGCTACGAAGCCAAGAAGACCGATGTGCCGACTTATGGTATAGGCTTCGGCTTGCAGGATTTTTACGTCTTCCCATTGAAAACGGCAAGTGGAGAGAAGTATTATGACAACTTCGGAGGTAACAATGTGCTCGCTCACCTCCATGATGGAGGCAAGACTGTCACCCACGATTACATGTTCCGGTTGAGCGGAAAGCTGACGGTTGATCTCAGTTTCATCAATCCAGTATTGAATGGACTGAGCTTCTACACCAAAGGAAGCATCCGTCAGTTCAACAGTAATAAGAAAGCTCAATCTCACGCAATCCAGCTCTACGATTACTATACGGATGAAGTGACGAACAATGCACAGGTCGGTTCACGCTCAAAAATAGAACAATTGACAGAAACTAACACACGTGCGCTCTATCAATTGTATGAGTTCTTCCTGAACTATGACCGCAAATTCGGCGACCATCATGTCAGTGCGATGCTTGGAAATACCAACGAACTGCGTGACAACTACATAACGGAAGCCTATCGCAGCAATGGTAAAAGCTACGTTGGAGAAGCCGATCTGAATCTCTATGACACCACCACGGACCGGATCAAGAAGAGTGAGGCTTACAAATGGTCATATATCTCAATCATCAGCCGATTGAACTACGACTTCGCCGGCAAATATCTTTTGGAAGGAACATGGCGACATGACGGAAGCTCACGATTGGTGAAGGAAAACCGATGGGATGATTTCTTCGGCGCAAGTGCCGGATGGAGAATCTCCGAAGAAAGCTTTATGAAGGGACTCAACTGGCTCAGCAACCTCAAGCTTCGTGCAAGCTGGGGTCAGTCAGGTAATGTGGCGTCTATCGGCAACTATGAAGCCTATGCCGCTATCGCAACCGGAACAACTGTCTACAATGGCAAACTCTACCCCACTTCATGGATCAGCGGCATCACAGATCCTACCCGCAAATGGGAGAGAGTAAACTCTACGAACATCGGTTTTGACTACGGACTGTTCAATAACAGGCTTTATGGAACGTTCGATTACTTCTGGCGCAAGAACAACGGCATGCTGATCAACATCTCATATCCTGACACTTACGGTGGTACTGCGCCTTCGACCAACTCGGGTATTTATAAAACCCACGGCTTCGAGTTCACCATCAACTGGAACGACCATATCGGATCGGACTTCAACTATCATGCCGGATTCACGCTGTCTAATGCAAAGACAGAGGTGACATCATACGCAGGAAAGACCGCAATCAACTGGGGCGTCAACTCAATCATCGAAGGCAAGCCGCTGAATGCACTCTATGTGTTCAAGTCAGATGGCTTATTCCAAAACCAGACCGAAGTGGACGACTATTATGCAGCGATGAACGGCAACGTTTCAGGATCCCTCCTCGGAGGCGTCAAGAAAGCAACTGCCAACGAACTGACGCCAGGTTGCGTGCGGCGCGTCGACCTCAATGGTGACAAGGATATCACGAAAGATGACTTATATTATTATGGTGACACGGATCCGCACTTCAACTTCGGCATCACTTTGGGTGCAGAGTATAAGGGATTCGACTTCTCCGTCTTCTTCCAAGGTGTCGGCCAGCAGTACAATGTGCGCAACGGACAGATGGGATGTGCATTCTGGAGCGGCTGGACAAATACCAATGGCTACTTCATGGATCATACCTGGTACACCGGTGACAGCAAGGGCTACCATGCCGAGAACACAGGCGCGCTCTTCCCACTCATCTCCCGCAACGGTTCCCGCAACAACTGGAACTACAAAAACTACAATGACATCAATGTGATCAATTCATGGTATGCGCGCTGCAAACAGATACAGCTCGGCTACACCCTGCCTAAGACACTGCTTCGGACAACACCATTCCAGAACATCCGGGTATGGATCTCGGGCGAGAACCTCTTCGACATCTCAAATGTAAAAGATGGCTATGATCCCGAAGTACAGGCTAAGATGGGAACGTTCGACGGCGTTGACGTCTTCGCAAGTTCGGTCTCTTTCGGCTTGGACGTGACTTTCTGACAGGCCGGTCATCATGCAGCATGAACGATAAACGATAAATGAATAAAGCTAAAAAACAGACAATATGAAGAACAGAAAATATATCTTCGCAGCAGCAACGGCCATGATGCTGTCTCTGACAGGTTGCACCGACTGGCTGGAACAGAAGCCGATCTCCAACGTGACGACGGGTTCGTATTTCACGAAAGCAGCGGATTTCGAATCTGCAGCCAATCGCTTGTATGACCAGTTATACGGTTTCGCGACGACATTCAGCAGCAACGAGATGTTTGGATTTAATTTCGACATCGGCACTGACCTGAATATCGCCCAGAATGAGGAACTTTCCGGAACGGCAGGTGTAGGAACTTCAGACGTCTACTACACCAAACCCTACCAATGCCTGCGTCATGTCAACAATCTGTTGCAACAGGCAGAGAATTACAAGGGTACAGAGAATATCAACAACTCGGTAGGTACGGCCTACTTTTTCCGTGCCTGGTGGCACTTCTTCCTGCTCAAACGCTTCGGCGGAGTCGCACTGATGACTTCAGTTCCCGACACGAAATCCGACATCGTATGGGGACCGCGCAAGTCACGCTATGAAGTTGTAGCCTCTATACTTGCTGACCTTGACGAGGCCGAAAAGTTGGTCAGCGCCACCAAGAGCTCGACAGGCAACAACGGAAGTCTTACGATTGAAGCCGTCTGCGCATTCAAAGCACGCGTTGCACTCTTCGAAGGCACTTGGGAGAAGTATAACGGGCGCGGTGCGGAAGATACGACCAACGGTGACGGAACAAACAGCGGAGCGGGGACAGCTATGCCCAGCAACTATCCCACGGTGCAGCAACTATTGCAAATGGCTAAAAGTGAGGCTGCCAAATTTGTCGCCGGAGGCCAGTATGCCAGTGAGTATTCGCTCTGGATGGGCGTAGAAGACAGCAAGATACCTGCCTACCAGCATCAGTCGGCATTCTACCTCTACTGCTTAGAGGGAACGGTTTCCAACCCGAGTGGATTGGACAAGACTTCCAACAATGAAGCGATCTTCCGCAAATGTTATGACTTTGCACAGAAGAAATATGGCAATATGAACCTCACGCACACGGCTCCTTGCAGCGGCACCCGCAAACTGATGGACATGTTCCTCTGTACAGACGGACTTCCCATCAACATCTCTCCGCTCTTCAAAGGTTACCATGAGTTCGCCTCCGAGTTTGAAAACCGCGATGCGCGCATGACATCTCTGTTCAGCGTTTTAGGCAGACGGTATTGGAGATCGGATCATGAATATGGAACGCCGGCCAACTATGCCATCTCGCCAGAAGCAGACAGCCGCAACCCGATCTCGATTCCCAATCTCCGCACCTATGGCGCAACAGGCTACGGAGGCCGTAAATATACCGAGGAGGCTGAACGTGCAACCAATCAGGAGAGCGCTGATTACATCCACATCCGTTTGCCGGAGATGCTGCTCACCTATGCTGAAGCAACAATAGAACTTGACGGGAACATTTCTGACAATGACCTGGACAAGACGATCAACGTGATCCGCAAACGTGCCCATATTGCCAATCTGACCAACAAGTTGGTCAACGACAACGGTCTGGACATGAAGGAAGAGATCCGCCGGGAACGTGCGATCGAACTTTTCGGCGAAGGTTTCCGACGCACGGACTTATGCCGCTGGGGCATCGCAGAGAAGGAACTCGCCCGCCCCACCTGCTCTTATTACGTCTCATATGACAACATCCCCACGAAGTTGGCTACAGAGAACGACCCGAACAACGGCAGTCAGAAGATCTATAACGAGGCAGTCTGGGCCGGCAAAGGATACGTCACGACGACCGATATGGACCAGTCGACCTACACGGCCGGCATGCCTAAAGTGAAGGCCGGTGCACTGATCACCGAGACGATCAATAACCGCGTCTTCACGAAAAAGAACTACCTGCAGCCGATTCCGACCGGCCAGCTCTCGCTGAACACACAGCTGAAGCAGAACCCGCAATGGTAAGCACGACTGGCTGACAGCATGAGAAGGCCGGGCGCCGATAAGCTGGCCCCGGCCTTTTCCGTATGCCATCGGCCCGAACGGATGCCCCACCGCGCCCATCCCGTCCTTCCCGCCGCCCCAATGGCAGGCAGAGGCAGGCGGAACGCAGGAAAAGAGCACGCACCATTGCGTACTTTCCAAGGCTGAAACGTATCCATTCATAAAGCAATCGATCCTATCATGATGAAACAAATCTTACAGATGTTCCTCCTATGGGCCTTCTCCATCGGTGCCACAGCGGCCAGCCGGCTCCTCACTTATCCGGCTCCGGCGGGAGCGCCACGCAACAACGACTTCAGCATACGCGTCCGCATACCCGGCGGCGAGTGGCAGGAGGTCGACGCATATGCATGGAATGTGGACCGGGTAGCCGACACCCGCCACAACGCCGAGACCAGTTCGGTGGCCTATTTCGACTTTGAGGGCGAAGTGGAAGTGGCCGTCACGAGCGCCAAGGATATCCAGAGCTATCGCATCCGACCGCTTTCGGAAAACATACAGGCGCAACGCAAAGGCAACACACTACGCTTCCGCCTCAACCGCCCTGCTGATCTGTCGGTCGAAGTCAACGGGGATATCTACCACAACCTGCAGCTCTTTGCCAACGCCGCCGACATTCCCGTCTTCAGATCAGCCCGTCAAGTGGCCAAGGCTTACAAGATGCCGCTGCGCGACGTGATTTATTTCGGTCCGGGACGGCATGTGCCCGCCGACTCCGTGAAGGTCGGTTCGGGCCAGCTCGTCTATCTTGCCGGAGGTGCCTACGTCAAGGGTTACCTCTCCGTGTGGCAGGCCGACGGGGCGAAGGTGATCGGCCACGGCATCGTGAACCCTGAGCGTCAGCAGGCGGGCATCATGATCCGCTACAGCCGCAACATTGAGGTCAACGGTCCCATCACCACCCAGCTGCCCTGCGGAGAGTCGGAACACGTTGCGGTCCGCAATGCGAAGGTCATCAGCTGGTATGGCTGGGGCGACGGCATGAATGTCTTCGCGAGCAACCATGTGCACTATCAGCACGTCTTCTGCCGCACGTCTGACGACTGCTCCACGATCTACTGCACCCGCCTCGGCTATCGTGGCGGCTGTCGGGACATCACGATCGACGATGCCGTATACTGGGCCGACGTGGCCCATCCGATCATGATCGGGCTCCATGGCAACATTGAGGCGAACGAAGTGATCGAGGACGTGACCTACAAAGACATAGACATCCTCGAACAGGCTGAGAATCAGGTCGACTATCAGGGCTGCTTCGGCATCAACAACGGCGACAACATCCTCGTCCGCAACATCCTTTTCAGCGACATACGCATCGAAAATCTGCGCCGGGGAATGCTCTTCAACCTGCGCGTCTGCTTCAACCGGAAGTACTGTCACGCGCCGGGACGGGGCATCGAGGACATCACCTTCCGCAACGTCAGCTACAACGGCGGTGCGCCGAACTTGAGCATCATCACCGGCTACAACGAACAGCGGCGGGTGAAGAACATACGTTTTGAGAACCTGCGGATCAACGGCGAACTGATCACCGATGACATGCCGACCAAGCCCAAATGGTATAAGACGGGCGACATGGCCAACATTTACATAGGCGAACACACCGAGCAGATCTCGTTCGGCAAGACCCCCACCGCCCAATAGGCCCGACGCCTGCGCCGCAGACTGCCATTCCACAGCAGCAGTCTGCACAGGAAACCAAGATTAGTTATTAGTAAATCTATATTTTTTAACATTCAGTCGGTCCGGCCGGACACCGCGAGGTGGCTGGCCGGACTTTTTCTTTCCGCTCCGCGACCATGTCCGGACGGTCCGCAACCTGTCACCGAAGCTGACGCCGCAGGAAGGCCTTTGGTCGACCGACCGGCATGCCGAGGACCGCTGGCCGACCGGTTCAGCAGCGCCGTCGGGCGTCCTTGAAGACACCAAACGGACAGCCCGCCCTCTCCATCCGGAAAAGGCGAGCTGTCCGCTACAGGGCCCTGTCAACGCCGGGCCACCGAACACCGGGCTGCTCAGCCCAGCACATCGCGTCCCTCAGACAACCGTTTGAGGCGGATGAGGGCTTCGATGTAATAATAATCCGCATAGATGATCGGCACGTCAATCTCGCTTCCGGCCGGGAGGTTGCCCACGGAATGAAGCAGGAACGACGCTTTCTGCGGTCCGCCCCGATAGGCCTTGCTACTCAAGGTCTTCAGCATCTTGACCGCGGCATCGCGATACCGGCGCTGCTGATCACCCTTCACGTAGGTGCTCAGCTCCAAGAGCGCCGAGGCCACGATGGCCGCCGAACTGGCATCACGATAAGCCCGGGGGATGTCAGGCGCGCTGAAGTCCCAGTAGGGCACGCCGTCGGCCGGGAGGCGCTGCAGGTAGACATCGGCCACCTTCTGCACGAAGTCGAGGAACTTCGGGTCTTTGGTCTCCCGATAGGCCATCGTAAAGCCGTAGACAGCCCACGCCTGGCCGCGCGCCCACATCGAGGAGTCGGCGTAGCCCTGGTGGGTGACACCCTTGAGAAACCGTCCCGAGAGGCTGTCATACACGCAGACGTGGCAGGAGGTGTAGTCCTTGCGGAAGGCATGTTGCATCGTCATCTCCGCGTGACGCTTCGCGATGTCATAGAGTCTGCTGTCACCGCCGTTCTTGGAAGCCCAGAAGAGCATCTCGAGATTGATCATATTGTCCATGATCGTGCAGTGTCCGCCGAAGTGGCTGACCTCACGCGGCCATGACAGCAGTGTCCCCACGCGGGGGTTGAAGAGCGTTGCGAGCGTGTCGGCCGTGGCCAGGATGACCTTCCGGTAGGCGTCCCTGTGGGTCAGCCGATAGGCATTGCCGTAACTCAGAAAGACCAGGAAACCCAGGTCGTGGTCGTAGGCGGGCGTCTCGGAGAGGAACAGCAGCGGTTCCGTGAACCGCGTGGCCGCCTCGAGGAACTGCTCGTCATGGCTGTATTCATAGTCATACCAGAGCACGCCGGGCCAGAAACCCTGGCACCATTCTTCCTTGGTGGTCTTGCGGCAATCCCATTCGGCGCGGCCGGCCGGAATGTTGCGCGGCACCATGGTATAGTCGATGTTGCCGGCGGAGTCCTTCAGCTGGGCGAGTGTGCGTTGACTTTGACTGACGCAATAGTCCAATTCCTTGTCTGCGTCCAGCCCGTCACTGATGCCGGACGAATGACAGGCCGTCATCGTCAGCAGGATGATCCCGAGGGATAGCATATTCTTCTTCATGTTCGGATAAGTTTTTTGTCAGTTTCAGCGTGGCGGCCAAGCCACGGAACGGCCACACCTTGCGCGCGGCGTCTGCCGCTCGGGGCAGTCCGCCTGACGCGGTCCGACCGGACCGTCACCGCGTCCCGTGCCCCCTGCGCGTGAGCGCTTCGAGCCCCGGACCGGATCTCCATGCGTTGCCGTTCAAGAATATTACGTTCGGGAAAGGCTGCTTACTTAATGCACCAGTCATTATTCCCACTTTTATTTCACCCTCCGCCGCCCATCGGCACACATGGGGGCACAGACGGGAAAAGGCCTGCCAGCGGGCATCCCGGCAACTCCCGGATCCCCGCAGACAGACCCTTTGCAGACCGTTTCGCAAAGGCCTCAGACACGCCTCATAGCTGACCGCCGGCAAGAGCTATGCTCCGGGCCCTCGAAAGCTATGCTCCGGGCGGCCCGGAGCTATGCTTTCGGGCGCCCGGAGCTATCCTCTGCGCGCGGCCCTGAAATCATCCCCCAAAAGCATAGCTATGCAAGCCCCCGCCGACTCATGAAAAGCTTGGCTGTCTCGGGGGCGTGATCACGGGAGAAAGCACTCCGTAAGAGGCTGCCGGGACAGATTCCAGACCGTTCATCTGTTGACAACATAGGCATACAGAAGCCCGAACAATGAGAGAAAGACAGCGTTGATACCATCGGCATACAACGACAAAAGGCGCGAGTCCGAAGAACCCGCGCCAGTCATCCATACATATCCTATCGGCTCTTGTTTATCTGATCGTCACCGCAAACCGCGTCAGATCCTGGTCCCTGCTGGAATTGCCGACCATGAGCGTATAGGCTCCGGGCACGACGCGCATCGTGTTCGTCCCGGCATCCCAGGTCTCGAACCGGCTGCGCGGAAAGTCCACGGTGACCGTTTTGGTCTCCCCAGCCTTGACCGCGACACGCTTGAAGCCGCGCAAGGTCTTGATCGGACCTGCTGTGTCTGCATTCCGCCTGAGATAGATCTGTACGACCTCCTCCCCGTCCACCGCACCGGTGTTCTTCACGGAGACCGTCACCTTACCGTTCCGATAACGGGGCTTGCCAAACCGGAACGTGGTATAGCTCAGTCCATAACCGAAGGGAAACAGTGCCTGACCCTTGAAATAGCGGTAGGTCCTGTTGTGCATGGTGTAGTCAAGGAAGTCAGGAAGGTCCGCATCATTGGCATAGAACGTCAGCGGGAGCTTGCCCGAAGGATTGTGACGGCCGAAGAGCACGTCGGCCACTGCCTTGCCGCCCGCCTCGCCAGGATACCATATCTGGACGATGGCATCTGCATTTCGGGCTTCAGGAGCCAAGGCCACGGCTCCGCCCGAGGCGTTGAGCAGCACCACTTTCTTGCCAGCCTGATGCAGCGCAGCGATCAGTTCGCGCTGCACTTGCGGCATCTCGATCGACGTGCGGTCACCTCCCTTGAATCCAGGTTCCTGCACATCACGCTCCTCAGCCTCCAAACGCGGGGAGATCCCACCGGCAAAGACCACGACATCCGCATCGCCCACCTGCCGCAGCACGCGCTCCGGATTGGTCCTGACCGTTGCATAAATGTCGAAATCAAGCACGGCCATTTCGATATACTGTGCATATTCGACCACGAGCCGGTAGGTCTTGTTCGCCTCAAAGCGATAAGACCGTTCACGGAAGTGGAGCTCCGTGTACGCCCGGTCTTTCCACTGGTTGATGATCGTGTCGCCGTTGATGATGACTCTTGCCCGGTCATTGAACGACAGACTCAATCTCAGTTCTTCGGTCTGATCCGGTGTGAAAGTTGCGGAATAACGTGCAGAGAAGCCTTCCGTACCAACGCCCGGGGCAAACCCGTGTCCTTCGCCATTGCTGAATTTCAACGGTCCCAGCACCAGACCTTCTGCCACCGGCGTCCCCTGCAGGTTCTCATTGTTCCAGTAGACAGCCTTCATCCCCTTGCCGCCATCGGGATTGACCAACCGGGAGAACCTGCTCTCGGTCACTTCGTTGCGCGTCAGCCCGCAGCCCTGCACGAAACGCACATCGGGACAGTATGCGCTGATGCCTTCCAAGAGGGTGACCGTCTTGATTGGGAAACCATTATAGTTGGCCCATTGCATGATGGCGTCATCCGCATTCGGCCCCATCACGACAATCCTGGACTGTGGATTGAGCGGCAGGAGTTGGCCTTTGTTCTGCAGCAAGGTGACACCTTCCTGCGCCATCTTCAAGGCCAACTGACGGTGCCGGTCAGAAGCGACGACTTCAGGGCCGATCTTCCGCCAGGGCACAAGGTCATCTGCGTCGAAGTCACCGACCTCGAAGCGAGCCTTGAGCAACCGGATGACACTCTTGTTGATCTGGGCTTCCGTGATCAGACCTTTGCTGACGGCGTCAGGAAGGCTATGGTAATCACCACCGCACTCAACGTCCGTGCCTGTCACCACACCTTTTGCCGACGCTTCCTCACGTGTCCCGACGATCTCATGGTGTCCCTTTTGCCAGAAATCGCTGATCGCACCGCAATCCGAAACGACAAGTCCCGTATATCCCCACTCGTCGCGGAGAATCTGCTGAAGCAACCGGTTGCTGCCGCAACAGGGTGATCCGTCAAAGCGCTGATATGCACACATGACCTCCCGCACATTGGCATCCTGCACAAGGCTCTTGAATGCGGGCAGATAAGTTTCCCACAGATCGCGGGGCGGAAGATTCTCCACATTGAATGAATGGCGATTCCACTCGGGTCCGGAGTGAACTGCGAAGTGCTTGGCACATGCCAGCAGCTTGTAATACTTGCTTCCCTCCGGCCCCTGAAGGCCACGAACGACGGCATCACCCATCCTGCCCGTCAGGTACGGATCTTCACCATAGGTCTCCTGCCCACGCCCCCACCGCGGATCTCGGAAGATGTTTATGTTAGGCGTCCAGAAGGAAAGCCCCTGATTGATCATGGCTCTGCCCCGCTTACGGGCGATGTTATTCTTCGCCCGAGCTTCATCACTGACAGCCGTAAATACCTCCTGGAGCAGCTGGTCATCCCATGAGGCTGCCATGGAAGTCGGATTCGGGAAGACAGTGGCAAAGCCATTGCGCCCCACCCCATGCAAAGCCTCGCTCCACCAGTTGAATGCAGGAATGCCTAACCTTGGTATTGCCGGTGAGTCATTGCACATCAGGGAAGCCTTCTCCTCGAGGGTCAACCGCGAGCAGAGGTCTTCCGCCCGCTGCTGAGCGGACAAAGAGGGGTTCTGATAAGGATATTGCGCCATAGCGGGAAAACAGCTTCCCATCAGGCAGCAGATCAAGATGATTCGGATTTTCATTGTCTTTGGTCGTATTAGAATGATGATGGTGAAAGTTGAGGGGGCACACGCCGCTCTGTCCCGGAGCTGCTTCGGCTGTTACAATTGAAAGTCACGGGGAGGCCGCAGCAGGTGTCCGGTCGGTCGGCAGTATTCATTTCCGGGGCGCAAATCTTGGATTGCGCAGGTGAACCGTCTCTATGGTGCCGTCCGGACAATAATAGAGGGGATCGACGCAGATGCTTCTGAGATTGCCGCGGTGAGAGAGTGCACAGTTGTGATAGAAGGCATACCACTGGCCCTTGTACTTGACGATGCTGCCATGCGAGGTGTCACAATCGGTCACGGGCAGATAGACGCCCTGGTAGGTCCATGGTCCGAGCGGATGATCACTCATCGCATAGACGAGTCTGTTGTGCTGCTTGCCCTTCTCGACGTGATTGTCAGCGTAACTGAGATAATACTTTCCATTATATTTATGTACCCAAGCGGCTTCATGGAAGTCGACCAATCCCTGCATAGGTTTCATCTCACCCTCCAACTCGGTCATGTTCTTCTTCAGCTTCCCGCCGTAGCAGTTTGGCCCGGTTCCACCACCATTGTAGATGTAAGCCTGTCCGTCATCATCAACGAACACGCACGGATCTATCGCGGAGGGTACGCCTTTGACATAGCCAGTCACCTTGAAGCCCCTGTCGGGATGCTTGCTGACAGCCACGCCCACCTTCCACGAAGTCTCAGTCTTGGTCTCACTGGGATGTGGAAAATAGAAGTAGTATTTACCGTTGCGATAAGCGCAGTCGGGTGCCCACATGAATCCGCCTTCCTTTCGTCCCCAAGGCACCTGCGACTGCCGCAGGATCTCACCATGATCTTTCCAATGAATCATGTCGTCCGTTGAATAGACATGATACTGGTCCATCAAGTCGCAGCCGCGAGGCGGGTCGATATCATGGGATGCATATACGTAGAGACGGCCGTCTTTCCACACGTGGGCAGAAGGATCTGCCGTGTAATGCGCAGTGAAAAACGGATTGTCGGCCATGCCGTCGATAGTCATGTCCTCGGAAGGTTTCTTGGGAAAGCGACGCAGATACCCGGCCATCTTCTCTGCCATCAGTCTTGAGCCTTCACGATTGGGATGGATGTCGTCCTTGACAAGATCATGGCGCACTTCGAGGACAGGGTGCATGTCGAGCACTTCCACCTTCATCAGCCGCGCCGCAGCAATGATGAGCGGATTGATCTCCTTCACGATGGCGGGATCCCAGATCTCGGTCGTATCTGCCGTAAAGCCCGGAACGGCCGTCATCAGAATGATGCGTGGCGCAGTGGGCAATGAGCGGTAGGTCCCGATCAGACGGGATGCATCGGCCACGAACTCGGCCTTGTGGACGCGGTTACGCCATTTGGCATCATTGCCGCCAAGGTCTATGAAAACGATGTCAGGCATAGATTCTATCGACCGTGCGTAAGTGTCGGTCTTGACATAGGGATGATCTCCCTTGGCAAGCATGGTGGATCCGGAGTTTCCATAGTTGGACACGAGGAAATTGCTGCCCAACATGCGCCCCAACTGTTGCGGATAGGCATCTGTGGACTTGTTTTCCGTGCCATAGCCTTCAGTAATGCTGGCTCCGACACACGAGATACGTATCACCTGCTTGGCCGATACGGACAAAGCTGCGCACAATAATAACAAAGCAGAAAGTCTTTTCATGTCTGTTGTTTTTTGATTCTTTGAACCTTATACGATCATGGTATCTTCCGACCGGAGGAGCTTTCCCGCCAGACCTCATTACGCATGAATTTGGCACAGAGCTATCCTCCGGCGGCTACGGTGCAATCCTTCGGGCTGCCCAAACCTATGCTTCGGAGAGCCCGAAGGTATCATCCACCGGGATCATTGCATCTCCTTGAGCGAGGCTTTCAGTGTAGGCATGTATTCCTGACGATTGTCACAGCGGAAATAGGATTCCTGTAAGTTGCGCGGATTGCCTGGCAGCGTGATTGTCAGACGATTCCACCCCTGCTTCAGCGGCAGTTCATAGAACTCGGTGAAGTTACGGTCATTGCGCGTTTTGGAGAATGGCTGACCATTGATTGTCAGCGCAGACTTGGCGACATGCACATGGAGTGTCAGCTTGGGAACGTTCGGTTCGATAAGCAGATCGTCCAACGGCCGGTTGCTGTAGACATAGCATGTCAGCTGGCTGCCGTTTTCCTGCTTCTGCATGACACCGGCAGTCTGACGGGGGAAGTTGAGACGATTGTCCCGGAGGAAGAAGATGGATGAGGGGTCTTCGGCCACTGCATGACACCGGACACCGGCATGACGGATGATATAGTTGAGCGTGTTGTAGCCGCGCTCTGAGTTTGCGAACTCAGTCAGGGTGCTCACATAGGTGGCCGAACATTTCTTCTGGTACTTGACGAAGACCGGTGTGGCAGCAGTGCATTCATACTCGCTGCGTAGAGTCGATGCCGTCTTGATCTCCTCGGCTTGCTTATTCCATTTGCGCCAGTCAGTCCGGCAGGCGTTCAGGAGCACTTCGCCCTCATCGACAAGAGCACCTTTGAGCGTATAGTTGCAGACATCCGTATTCTGAAGTTCACAGAAATAGAAATCGGAGTTGTTGAGTCCGCGGATCCATGAGCGCTGTTCGGGGATGAAAGTGGACCGATTCAGCTTGTCAAAGGAAACGGGAGCCGGAAGGATAGGCGCAAGCGAAGAGGCGGTCTCCGGATTCAGTCCCCAGATCCAGACATCTGTTCCCTTGTCAATATTCTTCTGCATAGCCTGCACCACTTCAGTGCCCAAAGGCTGCGTGGCATCAACGATGTAAAGGCTATTAGCGGCATCAGAAACCTTCTTGGAGAATTCGACGCCCTGCGCATCAAACAGTGCCTTGACCTTACCCTTGTCATCGCCTACAAAGACCACGTTCCGGTAATGCTCTGTCGGCTCCGGTTCCTTGGCTACGGCATATTTTTCCTTGTCAGCCTCAGCCCATTTGCTCCATGCCGGCTCATCTGCATAGGCCGCGCGTAAAGCATCATAGAGCGGCCAGGTCTCATAGAGTGGCAATTGAGGATCGTAACCTGGATTGAAAGTAGAGCAATAGGGACCCACGCGCTCGGGCTGCACACCCGGAATCCCTTCCTTGTATTCATCAAAAAAGATACCATCGTCAAGGGTTGGCGCAGTCGTCAGATTCTTCTTGCCCAACGGCAGCGGCTTCAGTCCATACCATGCCATATTGAACACGGTGGAATAAGCGGCCCCCATCTCACGCATACTCTTGACAAGCTGATAGCATTCGGTGGCTAAACCCTCCATACGTGCTTCCTGCGACTCATAGGCACGTTCGCCGTTCACCTTGGCCACCTGCTCGGGCGTACCATAATAGCACATCCCGGTCTCACCGATACCCCAAGGCTTTCCGATATCACGCCATTTCTTCATCGAGTTGAGGTCACCGTAGTGACCGACTGTCACAGGCAGGATGCCGTCACCGTCATCTTCGCCGTCTGAAGATATCCAAGGGCGGGTGGAGTCTGTCGCCCTGACGATGTCACGCCACTCCTCCCAGGCTTTCTTCTGCTGCGGCATGAGGTCTGGGCGCTGGAAGACATAGAGGATCACTGGCTGGTTTTCGTTACTGATGCTCCATCCGAAGACAGAGGCATGATTGCGGTCACGCTCGACAAACCGGCGCAGATGATCACGCGAATGTGCCCAGAAGGTCGGCGAGTCAAGCTTCGGGCCACCATCGCTGGCCCAGTTGGCTGTCTCGTCAAGAATACAGATACCCATCTCGTCGGCCACATCCTGATAAAGCCTTGGATAGACCTGGGCATGGAGCCTGACGGCATTGCCGTTCATATGCTTGATGGCCGTGAACCAAGCCCATGCATAACGGCGGGTCATCTGAGGAATTCCCATGAAGTGCCAGGAATCACTCCGCAGTGTATAAGGCTTACCGTTCAGACTCATCTGAGTGCCGTTGAACGTCCACTCACGCCATCCAAATCGCTCATATTTCAGGTCAAAAGTCTTCTTCCCTACCGAAGCATTGACGAGTAAGGCATAAAGATTGGGGCTCTCCGGTGTCCAGAAGTCAAGGCTTCCGTCCTTGACAGCGGCACGTAGAATCGCCTTCTCCGTGGCTCCCGCTTTCACCTTGACCGTCAAGGGAGCCACTTTCAGCGCCACATTGCCCAACCGCCAGTTGGGAACAGGTGCAGAATTGATCTCCAGACCTGCACGGTTGATCCACTCACGGACGGTACCACCGAGCTGCAGCGTTGCATCCCGTTGGGATGAGTTTTGCACGGTGACTTCAATCTCCAATGTCTTTTGTGAGACAAGTGGCTTGACATATACATTCCGGATATTCACTGTTGGCAGTGCCACTAAATAGACATCCTGCCAGATACCATTGATGTGATAACCCCACATGGAACCTGCCGGAACGATGCGCCGCCCGATTGTCGAGCGGTCTTCAAACAGCTTCTGGCTCCTAACGCCCACAAGGATCTCAGCGGTTTCACCCGGCTGCACGTAGCGGGTGACATCAAAGCTGAAAGGTAAGAACAGATCAAAGTTCTCGCCAACTTTGTTCCCATTGACATAGACCTCCGTATTGCCAGCAACAGCTTCGAAATACAGCCGGACCTCCTGATTCGTCCATTCCTTCGGCACGATGACCTTCTTGCGCATCCAGGCCATTCCCACCTGCTCCCATTTCTTCGGATAAGAAGGATAGTTGCGATGGTCGGGTCCCATAACGCCACGATTGGCAAAGTCATTGATATTCCATGGCGATGGAATCTTTATCTTCACCGGATCCCAGCCATCGTCCGCGGGCTTTGGCAATTCAGGGGCCTGTCCCTTGCCATATACATAGTCAGAAGGCAGGTCGACTGCCTGGAAATCCCAGTAGCCATTAAGACAGACCTCGCTCCGATAAGGCTTTTCAGTACGGTTGACCAGTCCCTCACTTGGGGCAAACACATGGTGATAGGTGACACGTTGCGCACGCGATGATAATGCCATGGACAGGCAACCTATCAACATCAGAAGAATTAGATGTTTGTTTCTCATTTTGATGATTGATTTGATATTTTAGATACTTACCATTGATCAGTCCTGAAAGGCATGAGCGGGAGTCCCTGAATGTTGAACACGCTGGCTTCCGGACAGTTTCGCCACGCATACCTGACCGCAACGGGATGAGGAACCTTCACATTGGACACGGCAAGACGGCAGGTACGTTCCTCAATCTCTGCGAAAGCCGGATAAAAGTGACGGTCTTCACCCGCTATTTCAAACCCCTTTAATGAGGTCCACATGGGACAGAGGCCATTGCCCATGTTCTCGGCATTGATATAGATTTTTCCATCTTTGATCTCCATAGACTGGTACATCGGTGGTTTGTATTCGAAGCCCTTACGCCCATAGGTCTGCCCTAATGCCCACCAGGCAAGGCGCCGGCCGACCTGGGCCTTTTCGACAGGATGAATGAACACGGGCGAACCGATGTCGAGCGTCGTGACGATACCGCTGTTGGGAATCTGATGATAGGCTTTCTGCTGGGCCTCCCGCAGGTATGCTGAACTCGTCTTGTCAACACCTTCATAACGATAAGGGGCAATCTCCACAAAATAGAAAGGCAAGTTGTCATCTCCCCACCGTTTCCTCCAGTCGCGAACCATTGCCGTCTGCAGATCAGCATATTCTGCTGCATTGCCGATATTGGATTCGCCCTGATACCAGAGGAAGCCACGAACTGTCATTCCCGTGAACGGGTTGACCTTGGCATTGAACAGTCCGCAAGGGGCGCTATGGATGTTGACGTCTCCCGTTCCGTCAAGGACAGACAGGTCTTTGTGGAAGGGAGCCAAAGCTTCCCTACTCATCCAGGCCTCAATCTTGGATCCACCCAATGTGGAAATGATGATACCTACCGGAACCTCAAGGACATCTTGGATATACCGGGCAAAGTAATAGGCGACCGCACTGGTAACGGCCACGTTCCCGGAAGTATTCGTCAACCATTGGCCCTCGCAGGTCTCCTGTGGTGTTCGGCTCCACTGACGGATCCACTTCCCATCCATAGAGTCGGAGACAAACATCCGAATCGGCGTTGAAGCCTTGGCACGGATGATCAGATCATTGCCACCCTTTAACGGTTGACGGTCAAATCCCCGCATCGGCATCTCCATATTAGACTGTCCGGAGCAGAACCACACTTCCCCTAACATGATATTCTGCAGTATCAAGGGTGTCCCATCGCTGATCCGAATGGTATAGGGACCACCGGCCGCAGAAGTACGGACCACCACTTCCCATCGCCCTTCAGGATCGGATTTTGTTGAATAAGTCCGTTTGTCCCATGATGTGAACAATGTGACCCTGGTACCGGCCTTGGCTGTTCCCCATAACCTTATCCGAGACTGCTGCTGTAAGACCATGTTGTCCGCCAGCATGGAAGGCAGCTTGATCGTTGCCCGAGCAACAACAGGAAACAGAATAGCCAGAGATAACAGAATGTTTTTAGAGATTTTCATTGTATTTTGAATAGATTGATCTTATGACTTCCAGTAAAAGGAGGGCTGTTGTCTGATCAGCAGAGAACTGCAGACTTCGACGGCGCTTCAACACATTGACCCACTCTCTCGATCTCTTACAAAGGATTGGGAAGGCAGATGCTGCAAGCGGGAAAGGCAGTCCGGTCGACATGGAACATCCCTATTTCCCCTGCATGTAGAACACCAATTCTCCCCCATCCATCAGATCTTGATGCGTGAAACGATAATGATCCAGCACCTTTCCGTTCAATGTCAGCTTGCTGACATATTTGTTTTTCCGGCTGTTATTGATTGCCTTGATGACAAACTGCCTGCCGTTTTCCAGATGAATCGTTACCCGATCAAAGACCGGACGTCCGGTCTCGTAGGCCGGGACACCCGGACAGAACGAATAGAACCCCATCGAACTGAGCAGGTACCATGCCGACATCTGACCGACATCTTCATTTCCACAGAGCCCATCCGGCGACACCCGGTATTGCCCGTATAGCAACGAGTCGACAATCTCCTGTGTCTTCCGTGGCTTCCCGATGAGGTTATAGATATAGGGAATATGCTGGCTTGGTTCATTGCCATGGGCATATTGTCCGATCATGCCAGTCACGTCGGCAGCAGTTCCGTCACCGGTGATTTGGCTGGAAACATGGAACAGCGCATCAAGTTTCTTTTCGAACGCTTTCTTTCCACCCATCAATCGGATCAGTCCCTCGATGTCATGAGGGACAAACCAAGTCCATTGCCAGCCATTACCCTCTACATAGTCATTCCGACGGTTTACATCAGTTGGTCTGTAAGGCACTTTCCACGCTCCGTTTGAAAGACGTGGACGCATGAATTTTGTCTTTGCATCAAAATAGTTTTTATAGTTCTGCCCCCAACGGATATATTGCTGATAAACGTCCATACGCCCTAATTTCTTGGCCATCTGAGCGATGAGCCAGTCGTTATAGGCCTCTTCCAAGCCTTTAGATACGGATCCTGTGAACTGGTCACAAGGGATAAAGCCTTGCACGTTCTTGAATTGGAGCGACCGGGAAGACATCCGGGAATGAAGCACGTCAGGATCCATGAACATAGAGACATTGACTGTATCGAAGACTGAAGACCGGATACAGGCTTCCAACGCCTTTGCCTGATCAAAGCCCTGCAGTCCTTTCATCATGGCGTCAGCAATGACAGAAACGGCATGATAGCCGATCATGCAACCCGTCTCGGCTGAATGGAGCTCCCATCTCGGCAATATACCCTGTTCGTCATATTTGCGGAGCAAAGAGCGGATCAAAGCCTCATCGAAGGTTGGAGCTATGATTGTGTAAAATGGATGAACGGCCCGGAAGGTGTCCCACAGGGAGAAGATTGTATAATTGGTATAGTCCTTATCCCGGGCAACGGACATATTCATCGTGCGGTATCTGCCGTCGACATCCGAAAAGATGCAGGGTTGGACCATGGCATGATAGAAAGCTGTATAAAATATCTTCTTCTGATCTATATCGGCAGTCTCCACCTCTATCTTCCCGAGTTGCCTGTTCCATTCGGCCTGTGCAAGTCCGGCAACATGATCAAAATCCCATCCGGGATTCTCTGCATGCAGATTGCGCTTTGCCCCTTCTATATCGACAGCAGACAAACCGACTTTCGCAATGACCTGACGCTCCGTGCTTAGACGGCGGAAGTGCAACAGTGCTTTCACGGTCTCATCCGTCACACGCCGCTGCCCATTCAGAAGACCTTTACGATTATATAGAGAAGCCGTGAAAGGCTGGGAGAATTCTGCATAGAAATAGATAACCCGCTGCGGCGCCCAACCTTCGGAATATTTCATTCCGGCTACCGTATGATCATTGACAATCCATATCTGTTCCACAGGATGACACCGGCTGTGAATCGTAGTGGACAGATCTATGAGCAAGCGGGCATTCTGCCGGTCCGGATAAGTGTAACGATGCATCCCTGTACGCTTTGTGGCTGTCAGTTCCGCATTGATTTGATCGTCCAGCAACATCACTTGGTAATAACCTGGACGAGCCGTCTCCTGATCATGTGAAAAGGTCGATCTTGCCAAGGAGTTCAGCTTCTCCTCTCGCGTCATCGGCATGAAAACCACGTCACCGAGATCTCCGATACCGGTTCCATTCAGATGAGTATGACTGAATCCCATAAGGGTATGGTCAGAATAGTGGTATCCTCCACAGGCATCCCACCCGTCAAGCCGGGTATCCGGGCTGAGCTGGACCATTCCGTGGGGCAGCACGGCTCCAGGGAAAGTATGCCCATGACCTCCCGTGCCGATAAAAACATCCACGAACTTAGTCTTGTCTTGAGCAGACCCACTTAGTGCCATCACCAGCAAAAGAAGCCCGGCCAGATTTCTAAATTCCACATATTCACGTGGTTTCAAGCGATTCAAAATAGTCATAGTTATCATGTATTTGTTGTCATCAATATCATATACACTTCCCCCGGAAGATAGCCCTTGAAGCCCAAGAGCATGCTTCTTGACTGTGCGAAGCACAGCTATTGAACCTCCAAAGAGCTACTTTACGACGACCTTTTTACCCTTCAGTACGTAGATGCCGCGGTGCAGGTCTGCTATATTGTCAGCCTTATCCTGCATAAGCATACCACTTAGATTGTAGACTTTTCCATGTTCCTCTGCTACAGCCATTGTCTGTATGCCGGTTGTAGTGCGCAGATCGTAAGTCATCCCTTTTTGGGTGGGGAATGAAATCATATTATCTGAGATCACGGTAATGGCAGTACCGCTGACAGAAAAGTCTTTTGCACCCGGGTATTTGATCACGCAAGTCTCTCCTGCCCGAGATTTGATCGAAGCCGTCATCAGTTTTCCGTCAGACCAGGAAGCACTGACTTCAAAGTTGCCACGAGCCTTCAGGCCAGAGAATGAACCACTCATCCAACTAAATGGAAGGGCCGGCAGGAGTTCGATATATCCGCCCTGGCTTTGCAACAGCATCTCTGCAACTCCCGAAGTAACGCCAAAATTACCATCAATCTGGAAAGGGGGATGCGCATCGAAGAGATTCGGATAAACACCTCCTACGCCTGAACTTGGCGTCGTCAGGTGCATTGCACTTTGCAACAGTTTATGTGCGCGTTCGCCATCATGCAGACGAGCCCAGAAGTTAAGTTTCCATGCACGGCTCCATCCAGTGCCTTCATCTCCCCGGGTGTTCAGGGTTACCTTCATAGCTTTGGCATACAGATCATCCTGAGCAGATCTTCCCGCAACGATCTGAGATCCGGGATGAAGCCAGAAAAGATGGTTCGTGTGGCGATGATGCCCGTCTCCTGTAATGTCTTTAGTCACTTCATCTTTCCACTCCATGAATTGCCCGCCAAGACCAATCTGCGGTCCTGACAGACGCGCCATGGCATTCTTAATCTCTACGATCTCGGAATCGCTTTCCCGGCCAAGCGCTTTGCTGGCCTTGATCATCATATCAAACATCTCCTGAACCATAGCCTGACTGGTGGAACAACCAAGAGAGAAAGCTCCATGTTCAGGTGAATAAGATGGATTACATACGAGTTTCCCATCCCGTGAATCTGTCCAAAGATTGTCAACCCAGAACAATGCAGCCTGAAGCATCGTGTCGTAGTATTTCTCCAAGAAGACCTTGTCCATCGTAAACAGGTAATGCTCCCAGATATCCTGACACATCCAGATTGCACCCTGGGGGAAGAAGTGGGCCGAAGACTCCCCCGGCGCCGTATTTCCCCAGATGTTCACCTCGTGATTGCAGGCCCATCCCCGAACCGGCGAGACACCGTCAGGCTTACAATAATAATAGGTGGCAGTATATTTCCCACGTGGTACGAGACTCTGAACAAACTCTATCATAGGCATGTGACATTCCGCGAGGTTGGTCTGTTCGGCAGGCCAGTAGTTCATTTCGACATTGATATTCGTATGGTAGTCAGCATTCCAGGGATTGTTCAGGCTTTGTCCCCAAACCCCTTGCAGGTTGGCCGGCAGGGAGCCTTGACGGGAAGACGAGATCAGCAGGTAACGCCCAAACTGGTAATACAACGTCTCCAGATAGTTGCATTGATCCAAGGTGGCCGTGCTGTTGCTCATTGCGGCCAGCAGTTGATCCGTGGAAGCTGCTGGTGCAGCAGATACATTGAGATTCAACTTCATCCGATCATAAAGCGACTGATAGTCCTCCTGATGGCGAGCCAACAAGGTCTCATAAGATTTGGAGGCCGCTTCAGAGACTATCATCTGCACTTTGGCCAGAGGATCCTCATCAGAGAAGTAATCGTAGCTGTCATCCATGCATTGCTGATAGTTGGTCGCAGCCGACATGAGCAGTACGATCTCACGTGCACTCGTCACGACAATGGCGTTGCCGTCAACAGCAACCGTTCCGTCCGTACTGGCAATCCGCACGATCTGTGCGAATCTCAAACCCTGCTTCCAGTTAGGGTTATTGCGTCTTCCGGTAGGATAACCGGTCAACGTGATCGTATGATCAGAGGCCTCCAAGGTTTTGTCTGCATGAGGACAATCTATCGAGATTCTCTTTGAGAACGGTCTGTTGGCCTTCAAACGGATCACCATGACACGGTCCGGATAGCTCATGAAATACTCACGTGAATAGCTGATGCCCGAATCATCATAATTGATTGTCAAAAGCGAATGGTCAATATCGAGCATTCTCGTATAGTTTGCATAGGTGGAAGCTGTCAGGAAGCCGATTTCCGCCAATTGAGGTTTCTGGCTATTGTCGACCAATTCAAGAATCTCAAACTTGAAAAAACGATAGCCGCTGAAATTAGCTTTGAAAGTGACGGTTGTATTCCGTTGCTCATTCCAAAACAGCCCGTTCTGCTCATCTATCTTGTTGTATTGCAGTCCATCTTTTGATCCATACAGGATCCAATGCTTGGGGTCGCGTCCCGGCATGTCGTTTGCGGAGGTGACACTGTAGCCGGTCACGGTCGGAGCACCGTAATAACTCCATGTGATAAAGATCGGAAACTTCTTGTCGACCGTACAAGCATCGTCATCAGCAAACCACTTATTTCCTTTGTTGCCATCAAACAAATTAATGGCACGCTCACCTGCATTCTTGCGGTTATCATAGTTGGCATAGATACTCGAACCATCGATCGTTGCGTGGTTCAAGTCATCAACCGTTATGTTACTCATGGTCTGGAAAGAACCGAAATAGGCTTTGTCTCCACCGAAATTATTGACAATGTCAGCCGTAGCAATACCTTCATCATAGTCGTTGGTTACTACCTTTCCATCTGAGTTCTTGTAAGCAGCCTTCGTTTGTGAGAACTTGACTGCAGCTTCTTGCAGATCGACCTGAGCCTTGTGATAAATCCGGTGATTCTCTGCAGGTGTCCGCTTATGGCCACCGTTATAAGCGGCATCCTGCCCAGGCCCTCCAGACCATAGCGTTTTTTCGTTAGTCTGTATCAAATCACTATATACTCCGCCATAGACCATGGCACCCATATAGCCATTACCTATCGGCAGGGCCTCATTTTCCCAACTTGTAGCGGGTGTATGATAGACTGCTCTCAATGGCACTTGTTGAACTTGCTGTGCACACACTGTCATACTGACAGTCAGCAATAAAAGCATCAGTTTTCTGATTTTGCATTTCTCTCTCATGATATGTTTTACTAAGAGGTTATATTATCATACAGCATCATCGCACAGACCTCCATCCGGCCATTCCCGGAATTCCGTGAATGGCCGGAAAGGGCTTAGCCGTTCAGCAGGTTGATCAGCAGCCGGGCCGCTACGGGATCGGTCCCAGCCTTCTCTGTACACATGGTCGATATTAATGCAGAACCTGCTCCATCCTTCACTCTCACCAAAGTAAAACCTCTCATGGAATCAATACGCTTGATACGCAGTTCAGGTTTTCCACCATCAATATAGGCATGAATTTTCATCTGGCCACCCAATTCGGTAACCTGCTCGTTACGGTTAATCTGGAGAGTCGTATTGCACGCCTTGGGTATTTCACGCTTATTGTTGTTGAAATATCTCAGTTCCAAAGGCTCAATTCCATCAAATACAGCATCGTCTTCACGTTCCATATAAGTGATGTCACCTTCTGTCGGCTCAATCCAACCGCGGATATAATCCGGAAACAGCTGTTTGGCAACCTCGTTCGCATTGAGCAAGAGCATTTTTCCGCCGCGTTTCACGAAGGTTTTGAGTAACTTCAGATCACCCTCGGAAAGCGACCTGTTGTCAGAGATGACAGCTACGGACGGTCTGCCTTTGACCAACTGAGCAATTGTAGCTGCCTTCCGGTATTGAATACCTAATTCATCGAAAACTTGGGAAGTCAGCTCATTATCCAAGAGTTGAATTTTCTGAGATTTGCATAGACCGACCAAAGATCGCCTGTTAACTAAAAGAAGATCATATTGATTCTTAGAGACCACCCGTCCGTTTTCACTCAACGACAGGAGCAGCCGCACATCTGTCTTATCTTCCGGCAACGAAGCTGGGAGCAGGATGGCTGGTTCTATCCAATGGTGAACATAATGCCGGATAGCCGGAATGGTTTCTGTACCTCGTGTCAGTTCCCTTCCATCCCGGTCTACGATCGTCCATGTGAGCAGGGAAGGCTGCAACACAGTACCATCCTCTTTGTCATTGACAATACAGATGCGCGCTGGCAGTTTCTCGCCTGCATAAAGATGCCGCCCCCAGATTTCAGCACTGACGAGCACGGGCTGCAGCGCACGCTTGAGCGCATAATAAGTAGGCCAAGGCTTGATATGATCCGCATCATAGGCTTGCCGGAACCATGAGAGCAGTGAAAAGTGCAAAATGCCAGAAGCGTCCGGATTACTACGCCGCAGAGCTTCTGCCAGTTCACCCGTTATGAACGACTGCACGTTGAGGAAATAGGCCGGATTGCAGAAATCATAGCACTTGTATCCGATCAGAGACATAGGATTCTGGTGAATGATCTGATAGGATCTCGTAGGATGCCCGGTTTCGTTATTAGGATATCCGGTTGACATCTCCTGACTAATGAGAGGACGTCCAGGCAACTTGTATCGATCCTGAAACTCACCTTGGAAGAACCTGAAGAGCGAGTAGTCATACCAGTTGTAATAGCCATGAGGATCATCAATGTCTCCATCATCAACGGAGGTCATGAAGTCCTTTCCAAATTTCTTGTCCAGACCTTTACGTGCATAATTGGAATCAAATACAATGGGACGCGTAGGATCTATCTTGCGCATCTCTTTAACAACGTCTGAAATGATGCAGAACTTCAGCTTGGCCCTTTCCAAGTCATTGTCTCCATTGTAGAATTTCATCTCATTATTGATCGTCCATATAATCAATGACGGATGATTGCGATATTTCTTGATCAGACTCAGGAACTCATCTTTCCAAAGTTGAATAAGCTTCTGATTAGGGATCGGTGAACTTTCGAGCATAAGCCATGGCCAAGTTCCCTCATAGCTGACGGCGATTCCGTTTTCATCAGCAGCGTCCATCCACAGCTGATTAAAGGGTGCGGTATGGGTACGGGTTACATCCATGTTTCCTTCCCGCATCAATCGAAAGAAGGTATCGGCCAGTTTACGGTCGTAAGGCTTGATCTGAGAGGGCGTCTGATTGCCACCACGTAGCCAGTATTTGTGTCCGTTCAAATAGAAAAGTCCATCTTTGACTTCGAAAGTTCTGAAGCCTGAGGTCACTGTCAGTGCGTCGGAGTGCTTCCTGTTGGAAAGTGTGAAGCGGAAATCATAGAGGTTGGGGTGCTCTGGTGACCACAGCAGCGGCTTGAGATCATTCACTGCATAGGTCAGCGTCTTGCGCTCTCCTTCATTGAGTTTGATCTCCTTGAATGAAATGCCATGATATAGAACCTTTCCAGTCTTTTTTTCAATGATGTCCGTTGAAATCTGGACGGTCGACTTGCTGTCCGAATGATTGGCTACTTCCAAATCGAATGTTACGCCTGTCAGCTCCGGTCTGATGAAGACATCTTCAACTTTGACAGGATCCGTGATCGTCAATTTCACAGGCTGCCATATTCCTGCCGGATCCCCGCCGTAGAATCCGTGAGCGATATCCTTAAGCATTTTGTTGGTCACAGGCACAGTTACAGCTACGCCAACTACCTTGTCGGCTTCAGCAATATCGCCAACAAAATCTCTGATCACTTTCACTGCAACAAGGTTTTTTCCCGGATGGAGATAGCGCGAGACGTCAATGGCAATCTCTCCGAACATTCCAACATGGGCGCCAACCTTGGTTCCATTGACATAAATCTCAGAAACTTTGGAGACAGCATCAAAAGTCAGCGTCATGTTCTTGCCCTTGACGTCATCAGGCAATTCTATCCACTGGCGATACCAAGCGGCCTTCGTGCGCTGATAATCGAAGGTGTAGTTTTCACATCTGTCTGTTTCCTGTCTGTAATAAACATCAGAAATGCCCTTGTGTTCTTGTCCGTTTGCGGCCGGCATCGTCTCTCCATGAAGCCAAATGCGAATGGGATTCCAGAAGTTAGGAACGGTCATCACATGCCAGCTTTCATCATCGGTTTCGCAGAGCATATCTCCCGCGTCTCCAAAGCTATCATATTGTGGCTTGAAAAGCCATCTCCCATCAAGCGAAATGACACTTCTGCCGGCATGAAGTGATGTTACTTTAACAGGCATATATTCAGACCGCTCAATTCGCCGCTTGTTTTCCTTTTCTGCGGGAGTCATCTGTCTGACAAATTCCTGGCGTGTGATGCCATCCAAGCTGCTTGAAATCATCTGGTTAATTTCAAGATCATCGTATTCCGTTGGGATCCACCCCCCTCCCAAGGTGACCTTACCTTGAGCAGTCTGTCCGTTATTCTTGTCGACAACGTCAATCCTGGGCACATTCTCATCATTAAGGAAGACACGGATGCGATTGCCTACGGTCTCCACCTTCACCCGATACCAGACTCCTGGCTGCGGATGGAAACGCAGGGGGCGAGTACCAAGGAACTCATCGGTTCCCATGTATCCAAGCCGCAGCAGATAGATTTCGTCGATAAGCCCTCCTTTAATGCCCACTACATAGCGATCAAAACGATTGGCTGCCCGAAAGCCAGCCCATATCTGCACCTGCTCTGCATCCTTGGGATTCCGTGCCCGGAAAGAAAAGGAATAATCCTTCATGGTCGGGTTGCCAAAGCTTGCATAGGAAGAGGTTGTTTTCAGCACTCCCTGAGAAATACGGCATTCACCTCGATCTGTAATCGTCAGTTGCTGACTTTCATCAGAAAAGTCGTTTGTCAAAAGGGGCTGTGACCGTGTCACCATTGCGCACATCACCAGTGCCTCGAATATCAGAAGTCTATAATTCATGTCGTTGTCAGTTATTCCATATCACTTGCCGAGGGTGGCGCTGCACCTTCTGCGCTTCCCCAAGCTTTATTTGGTTCACTGCCCATTTCCAATTCCAAACGTCCACCGTTGGCAAGGTCGCTATGCGCGAACCAAGGTTTGTTCCATTCCACTCCATTCAGATAGGCTTTCTGAATGTATTTGCAATCATCGCTGGCATTACGTGCCACGATCTCAAAAAACTTGCCGTTGCTAAGCCTGACTCTTGCATACGGGAATACAGGACTACCTATATTATAGGCAGGTATGCCTGGTGTCACCGGATAAAATCCTAACATAGAGAAGACTGTGAACGAAGTCATTCCACCTCCATCCTCATCACCCGGAACGCCCATCAAGTCATTGCGAAACCAAGTCTGGAGAACTATTCGCAAAAACTTCTGCGTCTTCCATGGTGCTCCTGCATAGTTGAACAAATAAGGAATATGGAGGGAGGGCTCATTGGCCATAGAGAATTGGCCGATGTTACCTGTATGATCGGGCAACTGAGCATAGAATGCAAACTTACTTTTCCCCAAAGGTTCGCTGAATGTTGCTTCCAGATTAGCGACAAACTGATCTCTACCACCCATGAGACTGATTAAATCTGCCACGTTATGTTGTACATCCCAGCGGTAGGTCCAGCCATTGTTCTCATCATAATAGTCGCGAGCTCCCTGTCCCCCGGAGAATCTGTAGTCGAAAGGTTCAATGAACGCACCGGACGAATCCTTGGGATGGAAAAAACCCGTTGCCTTGTTGAACAGAATGCGATAGTTGAGTCCGTTCTTGGCATATTGCTGCGCTTCTTGTCTGAACAGGCGTGCATCTTTCTTTTTCTTGGTGTTTTTCGCCAAATAATCTGCGATACGTGACAGGCACCATTCATCATAGGCTGTTCCCAAGGAAACAGCTACAGCCTGCCTCCTCTCTAACTTACTGACATGGTCAACTGTTTCTACTTCGCCTGGATGAAGGGCTGGAATGTAACCATTCTTCTTATAGAAATCGTCCAGCCATCCGGCATTGGCCCCAGACCAGGGTATCAAGGTTTTCTCCTCTATACCTTTTCGGCAAGCCTCATAGGCCTTGACGGCATCGACTTTCAACCCTTTGGAAAGCGCATCTGCTACGGATGCCACTGCGTGATTGCCATTCATGCGCCGCGAATCACCTGTTACTTCTGGAAATGTTGGCATCCACATATTGCCCTCTTGTTCGGCCATTCGAAGATAGGAGTCAAGAATGTGCTCTTCCATTTTTCCATCCGTCAAGATGCGAAGAGGGTGGGCAGCCCTGTAAGTATCCCATATCCAGTCATCTGTATAAAAAGGTGTACCGTTGTCAGGATGCACCTTGCTATCAAAGGCGCTCCAATAGTAGCCGTCTTCGCTCATACAGATCGGTCGCTCAAACGTACGGTAATATGAAGTATAGAATACGGTGCGCTCGTTTTCTGTAGCTCCCTTGATTTGAATACGTCCTAAGGTCTCATTCCACAGCGCACGGCCCTTCCGGGCAACGTCATCCACGTCAAAGCCATTAATCTCACTGTAGAGATTCTTCTTGGCCTGATCTACACTGATAAAGGAAATGCCATAGCGCAGATGTACAGTCTTCTGCTGCGGTCCGAAAGTAAAAGCCACGCCTATTTTTTTACCCTCAACTTTAGACTTCCCGGTTTCCAAGCTACCAGACTCCAGCACACCATACCTTAAAGGTGTCTCCTGTGCTTCCAGAAAAAGATAGACCTTGGTATTTCCACTGATTACCTGATAACCGCTGATCCAGTGATCTTCAATATTCAGGGCACCATTCTCTGAAACGAGAGCTAAATTTGATTGCCCGTCAGACTTGAACGTCAAGGAATATACGGCCGAATGATGAGACAATGCATAGCTGACTTCAATACGATTATCATCCATCTCTATATCGAAGGAATACGGTGTGATCCGCTCCCGATCATATGTATAGGCGCGCGCTTTCAAAATCTCGGCACCGATAGAAGGCAGCAATTTGAATGCAGATCTTTCTCTATGATTAGTCACGATAATGGGCAATCCATTAATTTGATAGGATGTGTAGTCCGCCCGTTCGGGATAAACCCTCAACATACTATTGGGCAACTGAATAGTGGGAAAAGTAGGGACCAGCAAATGACTGATATTTCCAATATACGGATTGACATAATCAACAACCTCCTTGTGTTGAGCGAATGCAGCCGAATGCAACAAAAAGAGCGTCCCTAACAGAATCAAACAAAGCCTATTGTTTCGCATACGTATTTTTATTACCTCTTCTTATTCTTTAAAATTTTTGCGGCATTACCGGCCAAGACCAAATAATGGTCAGTACCGCAATCACTGTCTATCGGAACGAAAGTACTGCCTGGAGTTGGTTGGGGCACCCGTTTGGCACACTTGAAAATAGCCGTACCTTCATCAATTTCATCAAACATGGCGATATAAAGCATCTCAGCTCCGGCTGAAAGACAATAGTCCAACTGCATCTTAAAGAACTTCCCGTGGTTTCTCGGGATTGATTTTGTCTTGCGGGGATAATGCATATTCACCCATGAAAAGCCAGGAAAACACAAAGGCGCATAATCAACGTGATTCGCTTTGGTCCATTTGATATCTTCATTGATTAAGTAACGAAACTTCACATAGCCTTTTTCGTCATAGCGGCCCACAAACCACGGCATTACAATGTCGCATTTACGTATCAGCTCATGCAATCGGGGATCCGACTCTGTGTCCTGTCTTAATTCACGCCAATACGTAGGAACGCCCACCATAACACTGAATCCCATTGACTTGAGAGCGTCTATGACCTTGAAACCCTCGTTAAGTCCATATCGACGATGATCATTAAATCCAATGCCCCAAACGACGATCAAGGGTTTCCCGTTATGATAGAGATAGGAAGGATTGTCATCATGATGGAATAGGGTATGCTCCTTGGCAACCTCCTGCACATCGGAGATCAAGACATTCTCATCCCCTGGACGCATGCCACTTAAATCGTACATAACACAAATGGCCCTGCTATATTTGTTGGCAGCAGCCATGGCCGACGCAAGAACATGATTGAAATGGCTCTTCCCGCTTGGGTTCTTGATCTCTCCGACAAATCGCTGCATGAAAACTCCATCCAATCCATATTCCTTCATCCAACGGAAATGGGTATCA
This sequence comes from uncultured Prevotella sp., assembly GCA_900317545.1. Lineage (GTDB taxonomy): Bacteria > Bacteroidota > Bacteroidia > Bacteroidales > Bacteroidaceae > Prevotella. Next base: position 31,460 of record ONHE01000116.1, read on the forward strand.
ACAGTTGAATAATCATGTGCTGACTGGACATATGCCGGGGTTCCATCATCAAAGGTAAATTCGGTCTGATAAACCCTTGGATACTCAGACACATCCGGCCAAAAATCTACATTGGTAGAACCCGGCCTGAAGCCATCTTTTCCTTTGTAATGATACCATCCACGGTTGGCCCCGTCATCAGGGGCATTATGCCACCCTTGATAACCTGCCATGACCAAACCTTTATATGAATTGTACGTGATGCCCCCTTTGTAAGTCTTTGCAAAACTTATTTGACAACAAAAGGAGAGTCCTAATATAAGCAACAATCTGAACCTTTTCATCTTTGAATAACCTTTTGAATAGTTCCATCTTCGTTGAAATACAGTTTATCGACACAGATTGAACGGAGGTTACCTTGGTTACTGATGCGCTGGTTATGATAGAACGCATACCACTGTCCCTTATATTCTACTATCGAACCATGGCTTGTATCGCAACCGGTAGGATCCAGATAAACACCCTTGTAAGCCCACGGTCCCAATGGAGATTTGCTCATAGCATAACACAAGCGATTGGCTCCTCTGCCCTTTTCCGTATGGTTGTCAGCATAAGACAAGTAATAGATGCCTTTTCGTTTGTGTATCCAAGTCGCTTCATGGAAGTCAACCAGTCCCTGCATAGGGCGAAGTGGCTCGGCCAGTTCTATCATGTTATCTTTCAATTTAGCGCCTACGCATCGGCCGCCTCCACCATAATAGAAATATGCCTGTCCATCATCATCAATGAAGACACAAGGATCAATCATAGCAAAGGCATCTCCTAAATCTGGAATGTAGCCCAACACCTTGAAGTCTTTGTCAGGATACTTACTCACGGCAACACCCACTTTCCATGTCCGGTTCCAGTCAGTGCCACTGGGATGGGGGAAATAAAAATAATACTTACCATTCTTATACGCACAATCCGGAGCCCACATGAAACCTCCTTCTTTTCTCCCCCATTCAACCTGAGAAGAATTCAGTATCTCTCCATGATCCTTCCAATGAACCATATCATTCGTAGAAAAAACATGATAACGATCCATCAAGTCGCACCCACGTGGGGGATCTATATCGTGAGAAGGATAAACATAGAGACGCCCATCTTTCCACACGTGCGCAGATGGATCAGCTGTGTAGATACTCGTAACAAATGGATTAGGAGGCAAAACCGGATCCAGTTTTGCCGACTTGCCTGTGCCACAAGAAACAGTAATTCCAGCTACACCTGCCAACAATGCGACTAACTTCAAACTTTTCATGTTGGTTCATTTATAAATAGTTCTTATTCTTTAACCGAGAAGCAGTGTGCTCGTTTTAGAAAAATAGCCTCAACCGGTCAGATTCCCTTTTGGTTTTATTCAATCACCTGATAAGTCAAACATTTTCTCACTCCTCATCGAGATTTATTATATGTCGGATAAGCAATTTAAAAGTCCATGATTATCAATCTATATTGCATATATCTCCGAATCGGACCTTAATGATCTGATCGGAAGGGAATAACAGGCAGTCCTGCTCCATTGAAAACAGTTCCTGCTGCAAAATCCTTGTAGCAATAACGAACAGCCGTTGGCATGATAGCACACATTCTGTCGCTCTTTACCAAAACCCGATTATTTGCACTGTCAACATATCCCGTTGCCGAATAGAACGTCCCGTCGGCACCACACATTTCAAAGTTCCCGGCAAAAGCTCCTTGAGACTTGAGACCCCCTCCCTGCACATTTGTAAAGTAAGCATATGCCTTTCCATTTTCGACCGCCTCAAATTTGGAGAACACAGGAGACTCACATACGACATCCGTTCTCCCATAGTCGCGATTCAGAGCCCAATAAGCCAATCGGCGTCCTACGGGTTCTTTATAGGGAGGATGTATGCCGGAATAGCCGACATCACTTGTAGATACCATACCAACATGATCCACAGCACTTGGAATCAGAGCCTGTTCTGCCCTGAAATCTGGCCTTACTAAGCCATTATTGGCATTCAAAGGTGCGATTTCTACATAATAACAAGGAAAATCTCCATTAGGGAACATTTTACGATAGCTGTTCATCAGAGCCTTGAACATTTTGGTATACAGCCCCGGATATTCCTTGCCATTGGCTATGGCATCTATGTTCGCTTCCCCCTGGTACCATAACATGCCTTTGAATGAAACAGGCAGCAGAGGGGAAATCATGCTGTTGAAGATAACTCCGTCATAATTGATGTCATCGCCTTGTGCCTTAACTTCGTCTGTGGCAGACCGAGGCATGAACGGCTTAATATTTGCCCCTCCATAGGCAGTGACAATGACTCCTACCGGGACATGCAGCTGCGACTGCAGATACTTCGCAAAAAAATATGCGGTTGCACTTGCATTGGAGATTCCATTGGCATCATTGACGGTCCAGCTTCCTGACGTGCCGTCGAATTCGCTTGTCGTATATTCATCCTGAGGTGTACCCGTTGCACTGCGAGCATGCATGAACACACGGATCGGAACATTCACATCTGCTTCTGCTATTGCTTTTTCATAACCATCAATGAAGTCTACATAGTTGGCACCATCCATGGCTTTTCCTTTCATGTTACATTCCATGTTCGACTGTCCGGCGCAGAACCAGACTTCACCTATCATGACATTTGAGATGGTCAATGCCGTCCCGTCATTGAACTGGATGTTATATGGACCTCCTGCTTCAGGTGTCGCAATCTGGATTTTCCACTTGCCTTCCACACTGGCTTGGGTTGTCACTGTCTTGCCCCAGCTTGCTGTTATTGTGACCGAAGCATTCGGACTTGCTTTCCCCCATAAACATACATCTCGCTGCTGTTGGAGCACCATGTTATTGCCGATGACTGATGGCAAGGTGACAGTTGCATCGGCTGCATGGACAGCAACCAATGCGAGCATAACCAGAAAAAATCTTTTCAACATATATTATTATTTAAATATCACTTTCCTACTTACAGACTTTCCGTTGTCAGAGACTCTTACGACGTAACTCCCGTTAGGCAATGCCGTGGTCTGAGAGCCGATGTAATCTGCCATTTTCTGGCCTGACAAGCTGAAGATCTCAACCTTTGCATTCTTGGCTGCTACGATCTTGTTTCCTTGAACAGCAAAACTGAGACTGCCGTCAGCATTGCCTGCAAGATCCAGAATCTTTGTCGGGGTCGATGGAATTTCAGGGATATTCTCACCGATCAATGATTGCAAAGCACCGATATATGGCTTTGTCAGCGGCTGCCCTTTCTGATCGACAGTCACACCGTAGGTTGCAGCCAAAGCGTTATCCCCCATAACGGTTCCCTTTGAGTTAGGTTGCAATGGAAAACAGTGGGTCGAACACTCCATCTGGGGATCGATCCCCGACGTCAGACTGGTCGTATTACCGTCGGGAGTCGTAATCCAATAGCTGCTTGGATCGATGTCATAAGTATACTGATCATTTTCAAAGATAAACCCGACAACGCTGTTTTTCACCGTAACAGGAGTTGTCTTGAACCAACCATCCGACCATCGGTTGTTGCCGATTGCCCAGTTTCCTTCCAGAATCGTATTGATGACGTTCAGTTTCACTTTCTTGTCCTGCATCGTAAAACCGCCACTGTTGCCGATGTTATCAGCTGTCTCGTTCTTGGTAATCGTACAATTGACCAAATCAAGTTCTTGCCCATCAAGGCCATTACCAGAGAAAAGCATGACGCCTCCGGCCTGTCCGCAGTAGTTATTGGCAATTGTCGTACTTGCAATGATCATCTTGCAGGTTGTCTCTCCCTTGCCATTGTCCGTACCGGGAAATGAAACCATGAATGCGCCCCCGTGAGCTTTATGCCGTCCATTCTCAAGTACGTCCTTTCCGGCAACGTAGGTTCCGTCTGTCCCACCTGCTATGTTGCCGATAACAGAACATGAAAGTATCTGGATATTCCGGGTCGATCCACCTGCGATATTGAATGCACCAGCATGGGCATCAGATACGTTATTTTCAATTGTACAATACTGGAACTTCGATGTCCCGACATCAATCAGGCTGACAGCTCCCCCGGCGACACCGCCATCCCATACACCCGACGTTGCCGATGCCGCGTGATTGTTGGTAAAGCTTGTGCTGAAGACCGCAATATTTCCACCTCTCAGTTCAATCGCTCCACCCATCTGGCCTTTATTGTTATAGAATTCGCTGTTATAGATTTCGATGTTACAGTTGTGCCCACGAATAGCTCCGCCCGTGCTCCCGTTCTGACAGTTGGTGGCATTGTTTGAGAGTACGCAATTATCAACAAACAGTTTGCCTCCCTGCATATATAATGCCCCTCCTGTACCTTGTGATTTACAATTCATGACAGTTAGGTTTCGGAAACTCAGATTGGCATTGACCGTCGAAAAGATACGGTTGGTCCCATTCCCGTCAAAGCCCGATTCTCCCTTGTCTCCAGAACCGACAAAGGTGACCGTACCACCTTCCTTGCTGATTTCAGAAGATACTTTTATCATCCCCGACACATACACGACATCACCGTCCTCGACGTTTCCCATCACTTTCTGGAGTGTGGCATAAGCCGTTGAGGCCGTCAGTCCATCATTCGAATCATTGCCAGTTGAAGACAGGAATATATCTTTTGCATTCCCGCCGATGCTCTGACCAAGCAGAGCTATTACCATACAAGCAGATATAAAAAAATGTTTCATAAATATAGATTTTATATGATTAATATTTATATATTCCCATTATTCATTCATTTTCGATCATGGCCAATGCTGCAGATAAAGCTATTGCCGCAGCCTCACGACTGCGACAATAGAAACAAAAATACTACCTAATAACCTTTATTCGTTTGACATTAAGCATCTGATCATCTCTAACCGAGACAAGATACTGCCCTTTAGACAAAGGAGACAGATCCACCTTGGCAGGTGCTGACGGGACAGAGAGCACACACACTCCCGTCACAGCATACACAGCCACGGAACTTCCTATCATGTTGCCTTTGAAGTATAGGCACTGATCATGATAGACAACATCTCCCTGAGCAGTTTCCGGATGGTTGATACCGCTCAACTGCCCTTCTTTCAACAGGGCTATTTTGAATTCACTGATACCCCATTTGGCATTTTTACTCCCCATCTGGGTAATCCTGACATATTTTGCGGTGACCGTATTGAAGGTGATGACAGCCATTGATCCAGCGTCCTTACCTGTTTTAACCAGTGTCCACTCCTTTGCATCAGACGAAACTTCCACCTTGTAGTCTGCCGGCCCCTGGCCATTGGGAGCAATCAAGATAACTGTGTTGAATGTCTCATCCCGATAGAATCCAACCTGATACCATTGCCCGGAGGTCTGAACTGCTTCCGTATTCCAATTGGTTCCCAAACTCCCATCAATCCCCAGGCGAGCCTTCTGTTGCGTTCCATTCTCGTCATTGCTGGCTTTTGCAGACCAACGATACTTGGCGATTTCGATTCCTTTGGCCAGTTGCCAGGCTGTCGGAAGATTGTTTTCCCATTTTGCGAAACGGTTGGCCGTCGTACCGACCTCATCGATTACGGATGAAGCGACATTGATCTGCGACTCCATACTGCCCACTGTCTTGACAAGATTTTTTAGTCCACTGACCAATCCGCCAGCCATATTGATTTTAGAACTGGATGAAACATCAAACGTACAGACCGAACCTGACTGATGCAAATTAGGCAGATAAAGATTCAAAGTTCCTGCCTTAACCGAAGCGAAGTAATCGCCACTTCCCCAGTGATCACTTGAAAAGAAGGTCACTTGTCTGTTACAATCAGGGCCCATGGTCACAAAAGTCGCAGGTATATAGTTATACTTGATCTGTCCGCTGTTATGTGCCAGAGCTACAACTTGACTGTTAATCAGATCAAGATCATCGCCTAAACTGTTGAATACGAAGGTATTCACGGCTCCATCCACAGCATTGCCCATCGAATGTACATTGGTTGCTCCGCCACCGCCGTCATTTTGGAAGATCATTCCCTTGTTGCATCCAAACAGGAAATTGTCGTACAGGATCTCACCATCACAATCGCCGATGATCATGAAATCCAGTTCTTCCTTATTCTGACCATAGGCATAATCCTGCAACTTGCCTTTATTGTCAGCCATCTTCTCGCTGTTTGGCCATGCCCCGAACTTTGTCTCGTCACCACATGCGTAAGCGATCGTGTTGCATTGGACATTCGAGATCAGACCATTCTGGGAATTGCCACCGACCCGGATCACATTCATGAAGCAATGACCGCCAAGGTAATCAACATAGTGATTATCACATTTGTTGGTAAAGAGGTCTACGCCCCGATAGGCAGTTCGTAGTGCCAGATTGACGATATAGACATTCGCGTTCCCGCGCAGCGTGTAAGGATAGACTTTGACCGTTCGCGGATCATCCTGGCGAGGATAGTTGACCGTGATGCCACGAATACCGCTTTCCTGCTCCATCGTGATGAAAGGTGTGCCATTCTCTTCGCCTTCACCGACCATACACTCCAGGATCGCGCCATTTCCCTTGGGAACCGTAGCCAGATCACCCGATCCTTTCAGTTCCACTCCCGCAGGAATTGTGATATTTCCATTCATTCTGTAATGTCCGGATGGAAGATAAACGATACCTCCTCCTTCACGCTTGGCCTTGTTCAATGCGTTTTGAATCGCTGTCGCATTGTCCTGCGCACTGTTCAAATCATCCTTGACCGTCAAGGGCACGGCTCCGAATTCGGGATCCGTCACCACGTACAGCGCAGCACGGGCAGGCCTTGCCGACTTGATTTCCATCCACGAATCCTCAAATACCGGCAAAGGACGAACAGTTGTCTGCGCCTCACTGACGGTTGATTCGAAGATGGAGTTGTTTTCAAATTTTGCTCCATTCTCCATGGTATTACCCGTGAATATCGTGCGTGCCTTTGTCCAGACCATGACATTCTTATAGAACCGGTTCGCATTGGCAGTCAGCTGGCCTCCGAGCACCCTCACTTCAGACCGTATGTCACAGTCCTGAAACGACAGGGCAGAACTTGCCATCTCATCCGTCAGCAATGCATAACCGTTCGCACCGATACTACATCCATAGAAGCTGACAGGCCCGCTCACGTTCGGCTCGAGATGTATGCCTGTATCACCGCCTGTCGTCACCACATCCGTAAACATAATGCCGGCTCCAGAGGCAGCCCCGATATTGATGCTCGTCTGACAGTCATTCAAGCGGAAACGATAGTTCTGGCCGTTAGGTGAACCACTTAGAGAGATTCCGGCCGGAGAGTTTTCGGCAGAGAAACCTATCTTATAATGATCGACGTAGAAGTTGGTGGTGTAGGACCAGTCATTCCGTCTCATTACCATTGCAATGGCATTGTTATAGAGATAATTGTTGACGGAACTGACAGAAGGTGCCCCATCCAATCCACAATCTGCCCAATAGGAGCCGGAGAAATGAATTCCGTCAAAACGCCCCACATCGGCAATGGCATCCATTACGATGCCCTGATGTAACGGTGTGCCGTAAACATCAAAGACATTCGGGCAGCCCCCGCCATTCTTGTCATTCATCCGGATAGCCGTGTAGGCATTGATGAACGTGAGATGGCGGCCGTTGCAATAGTCATTTCCCCAGTATCCCTGCTGCCCGTAACAGAGCGTAGGGGGATAGGCGGTCACATGATTGATATCCTGATCAGGATACCAAAAAGCGAGATTACTGACTTCTGTTGTCGGCTGCATCGTGATGAAGGAGTTTTCTACCGCTTCCGGATCGCCGACGGTCGCAGGCTTAACGATCAGGATCGTACCACTGACCGGCTGTCCCGGTTCCGGCTTCTTCCAGTCCCCACGCAGAGTCACGCCCCTCGGAACAATCAGTTTACCTGTGAACAGATATTTCCCCGCGGGTACATATAATATACCACCTGTCAGATTTGCATAGTTTCCACGTTCTGTGGAAAGCGTTCCCACACCGGCCAACTTGTCAAGGAGCGTCTGGAACAAGCGGGTACAGTCACGCTGCCCGGTAGGATCAGCCCCATAATCAAGCACATTGTATGTTGCGACTGCAAGATCATTGGTAGGGTATTCCGCCTTGTTGATCAGTTCATATTTCGGCTGATATGAAGTCTGAGCATGAAGTCGGAAGGCCAATATGGCTGCAGTCACCGCTACGAAGGAGATTTTCAATAGATACTTCATGACATTAGTTTAATGTTTTCGACACAAAATTAGCACTTAAAGTAAAAAGGTGAGTTACACATGCTTATTCTTAAATACGCCAGACAGCCTTTTTAAATACGTCAAAAATACGTCACAACGGCCTTTTCTCCTCATTTTCAGGATATTCAGTCAACGTCAACGCGGTTTTCCATGCAATTGTCCTCCGTGCTGACCCATCTGCACCCAAAGTTACAGTTTCAGCCTGAGGATTCGCCTCACCCTCCATCAAGCCCCCTTCGGGAGGAGCAGATGGGGCAAGGCTTTATTCCCCCACCCCGTTCTCATTGAATGCCTTCACATAGAAGTAACAGGTTGCGTTTCGGCTGTACCAGTTTGCATCCAAGTACGGATCAAATGTCATGGTCGAATGGGTCAGTCGTTTCGGGTCTGTCCCCCAACTGACAATATAGCCTGTAGCATTCTGCAGCGGAGCCCATGTGAGCTTGCAGCTGCGCCCATCCCTTTGGTTTCTGCTGATCCGGACATCCCTGACGCGCGAAGGCAACGGTCCGTTGCCCGTTCCGAAAATGCGGAAATCATACAGCGAGAAATTTCCGTTCAAGTCGCATTGATTGACAATCCGCACATATCTTGCATGCACCGATCTGTCAAGAAGGTGCAGCCGATGCGGCAAGTCTTCCTCGTTGCGCGACTGGTCGACAATTGTGGTCCATCGTTCCGTGTCATCCGATACTTCAATGCGATACCGGTACGGCTGCGGCTGTGCAGGGGCCTTCACGGTGAAATGATCATCGGCAAAGTTGGCCTGTATGGCTTTGATTTCCATCTTTGATCCCAAGTCTGTCCGGAGCCATTCTCCCTGATGTCCCGTTGATGCGCTCCACCATGTTTCGACCCTCTCGTCGTTGGCTAAGGAGCAGCCGTGCTCGGGCAAGGCAGAGGATGCCTGTATCGCTTTCCCATAAGAAAGCAGATTGTAACCGTCCGGCATGGCCGTCTTGCTGAAATCAGTCTGCCGGTCAGGGATCGCGAAAGGATAGTCTGTAAAGACTGTATGGGCAACCGGACCGTGCTCAGTGAGCGTCACGGGAAACAGCCCGAGCCTCCGCTCAAACCAGTGACGCTGGCTGATTTTCATGGATGCAACATGCCAATAATTACCATACCGATCCTTGAAGGTATCACCATGGCCGGCTCCGGCTATGAAGCCACCCGGCTTTATGGAGAACGGATTGTCCTCGATATAGGTGAATGGACCGAGCGGGCTGTCGCCCACATAGCAACCGTCCGCATAGATCCGGAACTGAGTCCCCGGCGCGGCGTATTGGAGATAATAGCGCCCTTCGTACTTGAACATGGCCGGCCCTTCATTCCATCCGTCCTTATCGGCCTCATTATTTTCGCCCGGATTCTCCCATCCGTAATCCTTGGCGTGGTGGCGGATGAGGACTACCGGCTTTCCTTTTGGCGCAAATCCGTCTTCCGGATCTACCTCGACACCCATGATGGGATCCACGTCCGAGCACCCCCAGTAATAATAGACCTTTCCGTCATCATCCTGAAAGAGATAGGGATCATGCTCGGGAATTTGGAACTTTGACGGTATTTCGGTCCAGGAATCCTGATCCGGATGTGCATTCTTGAATATCCGGTTCCGGTCCGAGGCCGTGTAATAGACCGTGCCCTTATAAGCAAGCACGGCGGGCGCATAATCATTGATCGTGGCAATGGACCGGCAGGGGATATACGTCCATTTGGCAAGGTCGGCAGATTTCCAGTATCCGCTCGATTTGGAAACAAAGAGATAGTAGCTGTCGTTGAAAAGGATGCACGTGGGATCTGCGGCTTCCCTCCGCGAAGGGCTGTCGGGCTGGAACTGGTAATTCAACTCGATCGGGTTGGCAACGATTCTTTTGCGTGGTTGCTTCTGCCCGAAGACGTCCGGGCAGGCAACAGCCAGCATGACCAAAACAGAAAACGTTCTATTCATAGCAAGTGTTTTTAAGCGTACATGATTATCCTTGCAAAAATAACCGATTAAGTATTCGATGGACGTTTATGCACTACGTTAAAAATACGCATACCCTGCAGTTTATTTTTTATTAAGAAATATCCCCGTCCATAATGCCTTTTCGTGCGTGCCGGACAGATCCGAGGCACGAACTCCACGTACGGCAGACGAATTCTTGACGTATTTTTCATTATTGCCAAGCGTATTTTTGAAGTAACGCATTCTTACGCATTATCAATCATAATACCTATCTTTGCAAACATAAATGCAACGAAACATAACAAATGCGTTGCCATGCAAAGTTCATGGTCTAACAGAGAGCACGGTATCAGGAGATATCATTGGCAGGAGGGTGACACAAAAAAATAAAACCCGAAATTTACAACCCCATCAACACAACATCAGACGACGACTACACATCCATAAAATATCGGTTTCCCGCATGAATGCCGAAGAAATACGACCAGCTCACGATTGGCAAATCTGCAGCAACGGCCGGAGATTCAAAAACTTCCCATTAAGTGTGTACGCAGAGTCTCACACAGGGATCGACTTGGCACAGGGCGGAAGAGACCACGTAGACAATGCGGTCCAGAAGTTGCGGCAGCATGTCTCTACAGACGCAGGCAACAGGAGGTCTCTGACTGACACAGAAGTCTGAAGTACAGGAATACGGCAAGGCAATAGCAGCCGAACCGGGTTTCAGTCTGAATGTGTGTGGGAATGAATGTAGCTTGTCTTTCCTGACATCTGCTTTGGAAAGGATGCAGGATAACAGCGGCTCCCGACCTCTCGACATGAGAACGCCTGGAGCTTTCATTGCCAGCAGGATGTGCCTGAAGACAGGCTTCGCACCCCACTGCAGACAGACTGAAAAAACGGAGGTTTGCTGACCGCTGACAAGAGCTATGCTCCGGGTGCTCGAAAGCTATGCTCCGGGCGGCCCGGAGCTATCCTTTTCGAGCCCGAAAGGATAGCTCTGCGCAGCCCTTGTTCATGCTGCCTGAAAACGACAGGGCAGAAGGACAAAAAACGCTGAAGCCCGACGTGACGGACAAGGCATCCGTCGAGGAAGCGGTGCGGACCGTGATCAGCAGACGAACCGCCCGCGACCGGCGGCCGCATTGCCGGCCATGTCCGCTCGCCCGACAATTCCTGTCCCGCAGGGAAGAAATTCCGTGCGGGACAGATTGTTTATGATATTATTTGTATCTTTGCCTCCGGAACGAGTCCCTCCTTCCTCTCCTCCCCGCTCCTGCCCCGACACGGACCGCTGGAGAAGACCTGCCGGCAAACCTGAAAGTGAGGTCATAGACTATCAACATGAAAAATAAATCAAAAATCCGTGCAGTCTTTTGGCTCCATACGACTCCTTTGTATCAAAAAGGGGAATTTTATACCTCTGTCAGAGACAACATGATCAATATCGATGCTTGCAGAAAGGGGGATCGGGAAGCCCTCGGAGAACTCTATACGGCATATTCGCCAAAGCTCTTGCGAATATGCCGGCACTACGTGAAAGATGAAAGCATTGCCGAGGATATCATCCATGACGCTTTCGCCATCATCTTTGTCGCGATCAGGAACCTCAAGGACGACGCGCGGTTGGAAGGCTGGATGATCACGATCGTGAGAAATCTGTCACTCAGATATCTGCAAAGCAGGGACAAAGCCGAGATACCACTCTCAGCCTTGGACATCGACTTTCCCGAAGAGACAGCGCAACAACGGCCGGGCATCGACTTGGATCAGCTGCTGGCAGCCATCGAGTCTCTGCCGGCAGGAAACCGAGAGGTGTTCAAGCTCGCGGTGCTGGACGGGCTGTCGCATCAGGAAATCGGGGATCTATTGGGGATCGCGCCGCATAGCTCCTCGTCTCAGCTGTCAAGGGCAAAGAAGATGCTTCGGACGATGATCGGGCGCAGCTGGCCCTTGTTGCTGCTGCCACTCCTCATTCCGGTCTATATTTATGTCATGACCAAAGACCGGTCTGCGAGGCTGGCGGAACAAAGACCGTCCGTGCAGAAAACACGCAAGGCGCAACTGCGGAAGAGACAGAAAGGCGCACCGGAGACGGCCCGCAGGACAACGACCGGAACAGGCAAGCCGGACAATCCGTACCGTCAGCAACAACGGTTGGCCATCACGGCCGGACCGCCAGCAGAAGACAGCAGATACGAGATGCCCTCTCCTGTCACGGCAGAGCAGCTGCCAACGACGCTCAAAGCAGACTCCCTGATGAGACGCTGGACCTCGGACAGCAGCAGAAGAGACACGCTGTGGCGCCTGCCGGCGATACCCCATGAGCGCATGATGGCCTGGAACGGAGCCACCAACCGCCACGCCAGCCGGAAGAAACGCTACCCATGGACATTCAATTTCGGCTATTCGTCCAACGCGGGAGCAGCCGGCGCACTGTCAAACTTAGACTACCTCTCGGTCGTCGACTACGCGAACGGCGGGGTGAGAGCCAAGATCCATACGATCGCCGAGTTTACAGACTACCTCGATCGCAATGCTTCACTGATGGACTCCGTCGAGCAGGCCAAGCTGCGAGAGATCGTAAACGGATCGGACATAACAAGCAGTGTCGGCTTGAAAGAGCGGAAACACCACTTCCGCCCCATCACTTTCGGCCTCGCGATCAGCAAGCAACTCGGTCCCCGATGGACCTTCGGAACAGGATTGACCTATACCCGGCTGAAGTCGGAATTTGTGAGTGATTTCGACAACAATACACTCAAGCAGACCCAGAAGATTGATTACGTCGGCCTGCCGCTACGGCTGACCTATCACATATGGAACAAGGGCAGCCTCAACGCCTACACGACAGGAGGCCTGAACTTTGAATGGCCGGTGCGCAGCAGGCTCGACAAGGAATACATCGTGACAGCAGACTCAGCCTTCACGATCAAAGGCGACCTCAAGGCCCGCTGTCAGTGGTCGGTCAACTGGGGTGTCGGAATCCAGTATAAACTGTTCAAACCGTTCAGCCTATACATCGAGCCGAACCTCTACTACTACTTCGGCAACGGCAGTGGGATCGAAACCTACCGCACCGAGCATCCGTTCACCATCACCGTACCCTTCGGACTGCGGATCACCTGGTAGACATCCACCAGCCCGAGAGCCGGCAATCAGCAAGGCGAAAGACGCGCACCGCAAGCCGATTGCCAACTCTCGGGCTGCATTTTAACATTCCTTTTCTGCACATTCTGCGATCGAAAGAGCAGTCTTTTCGCCTTATCCGTATCATCCTATACAAAGAACCTGACCACAGGAGCAGGTTCCATCGAACACGGACCATTGATACGAAGATGCAAAAAAGACACGCAG
>ONHE01000067.1 GCA_900317545.1 uncultured Prevotella sp.
TAAAAGATATAGACTCTTTCATTTCAGCGGGTAAAATTAGCAAAATAATCTGAAACGACAAACTAAATCCCTATGATAGAATTTTTGTAGGGCGGGCGACACGAAGGCATCCACGAGTTGTATCCTCAGTCTGCATCGCTGGATGCTGTGAGATTTAAGACTATTTGCAGAACAGAAAGAATATGGATTTTTTGTGATTACTCGCGCTGTTCTTTTACGATGTAACTGTCAACTTGTTTTCTGACAGCATGTCACAGACATGCGAAATTTGAGTGATAGGATATTAATGAGGAACGGGGATATGTCAAAACGGGCACATCCCCAATAAAAAAGAAATTATGCCACAGATTGTGGCACTATTACGGAAGCTTCTGTTTCCTGTTCCTTGAGGGCATCATAGATTGGTAATTGGCAAGTGTTTTGGAGATCCCCCAAATGCCTTTTCTATTTTATTACTGTCCGCTTTGCATAGACATGTTTACCCCAACTCATTGAGACATAGGAGTTGAGATGGATTTTGTTGTCGATAAGCCTCTCTTATTCATTTTCTGTTATCTATGCCGGTGATTTAGCCGTTGCCGAATGCAACATCGACCAGCTGCTACCTGTGCAAATACCTCAATAACAAGATGACTTTCGAAACGGGACAGGCCGCCAACAGTTTCGGGAAGATAAAAATCAGCTAAAATGAAGGATAGGAATGCGGAAAATCACCACTTTTTAGTAACTTTGCCGAAAAGTCACGATCCATCGGACACATACAGACCGACCGCGCCACGCAACAACATAAACCCAGATCAACCGACAGATGAAATCCAATTTATTCCTATGTCTCACAGGAGTGCTCTCGACAGGTGCCGCCATGACGGCTGCCGCACAACAGAAACGACAGATGAACATTCTCTACATCATGAGTGACGACCACTCCTATCAGACCATCAGTGCCTATGACAACCGACTGACCGAGACACCCAACATCGACTGGATTGCCCGCAACGGCGTCAAGTTCACCGAAAGCTTCGTCGCTAATTCGCTCAGCGGACCTTCCCGTGCATGTATGCTGACTGGCAAGCACAGCCATAAGAATGGCTTCACGGACAACACCCGCGTCTTCGACGGTAATCAGCAGACCTTTCCCAAACTGCTCCAGCAGGCTGGATACCAGACAGCCGTCATCGGCAAATGGCACCTGACCTCCGAACCGACGGGCTTTGACTACTGGGATATCCTGACCGGACAGGGCGACTATTATAACCCCGACTTCATCCGCAACGGAGAGAAACTGCACCGGGAAGGCTACGTCACCAACATCATCGCCGACCTTGCCATCCAGTGGATGGATAGCCAGCGCGACAAGGACAAGCCATTCTGCCTGCTCATGCACAACAAGGCGCCCCACCGCGTGTGGAGTCCCGACACCTGCGACCTCGACTCCGGCGAAGACAAAGACTATCCCTTGCCGGCCAACTTCTATGATGACTATAGCGGACGGAAAGCTGCGGCCAAGCAGAAGATGAATATCGCCAAGGACATGGACATCGTCTACGACAACAAGATGGCCGACAAGGACAACGAAATTCACTCCAATCCCGCCCTCGAAGCATGGGGAAGGGCAAACTACGAACGCATGACGCCAGAGCAACGCGCACGATGGGACCGCCATTATGACCCTATCATCCGCCGCTTCAAGGCTGCCGGACTGACCGGTAAGGCATTCGCCGAATGGAAGTACCAACGCTACATGAATGACTATCTGCGCGTCATACACTCCATAGACCGCAACGTGGGACGCGTCATTGACTATCTCCGTCGCAACCATCTGCTCGAGAACACGCTCATCGTCTATACTTCGGATCAGGGATTCTTCATGGGCGAGCACGGCTGGTTTGACAAGCGGTTCATGTACGAGGAGTCATTCCGCACGCCGCTGCTGATGTACCTGCCCGGCGGAAAACAGGGAGAGGACGCCCACATGGTGCAAAACATCGACTATGCGCCCACCTTCCTTGAACTGGCAGGCGTCAGGATCCCCAAGGACATACAAGGCATTTCGCTCCTGCCGCTGCTGCAAGGCAAACACGTCAGTCACTGGCGCAAAGCACTCTACTATCACTACTACGAGTATCCCGCCGAACATTCGGTCTGCAAGCACTACGGCATCCGCACGGATCGCTACTCGCTCATCCACTTCTATAATGACATCGATGAATGGGAACTGTTCGACATCAAGCACGATCCCGAGTCAATGCACAACCTGTATGGGCAGCCCGGGACCGCGAAACTCACGCGCCGGCTGAAGAAGCAGCTGCTCAAGCTGCAGGAACAGTACGACGATCCCATCCGCAAACAACCCATAGGGAGAAATTCATGACACTTGTTTCCATCCATTAAAAGGCCAGTCCTTATCCGAAAGCATCCCTCCTCTCAACGGAAAAGTCTGTGCCGCCTCATGCTGCAACATCACTTTCCTTTCCGGTTTGTTGTGGAATCGCGAAAAAACACGTAAATTTGTTGTGAAAAAAAAACTACCGGAATATGAACAAGAACTGCATTTCCCGTGATCTGCTCACCCTCATCCTGCTCGTCATGGCAGCCTGCGCGATGGCGCAGGAACGTGAAATCAACCTGCGTGAGTGGCAATTCTCACGCGACAGCATCCATTGGCAGACCGTCAGCGTGCCACACGACTGGGCCATAAGTGGGCCTTTCGACAAGCAGTGGGACCTGCAGCGCGTGGCCATCACGCAGAATGGAGAGCAGGCGGCGACCGAGAAATCAGGACGCTCCGGCGCACTTCCGTGGATCGGCGAGGGATGGTACCGCTCTACGGTCCGTCTGTCTCCGGCCACCTTCAGCCACGCCTACCTCTGCTTTGACGGTGCCATGGCTGAACCGCTGGTCCGCATCAATGGTGCCGAGACAGGCCGCTGGGCCTACGGCTACAACGCTTTCCGCATCGATGCCACACCCTTCCTGCGCCCTGGTGACAACACGATCACCGTCCATCTGCGCAATGTCGAGGAGAGCAGCCGATGGTATCCGGGCGCCGGACTATACCGGCCGGTCCGCCTCATGCTCACGCCAGAGGTGCGCATCGACCCTTGGAAGGTCTACGTGCGCACCACCCGCCTCGCCCCCGAGCAGGCTACGGTGGCTGTGGATCTCACCGTCGAAGGTCTCAGACGCAAGGCGCACCTCTCCGTCCAGCTCATCGACGGCAGCCGCGTCGCCTCCACTGCCACCCGTTTGCTGTCGCCGTCCGACGGGCAGGTGCACCTCGACCTCCGCGTAGACCATCCCCGTCTCTGGACTCCGGAGACCCCCTATCTCTACGAGGTGCGCCTCGCGGTCGTCTCGGATGGTCGGCGCGTGGCATCTCATCGGCTCAAGACCGGCATCCGCACGGTCACCGTCGACAGCCTTCACGGGTTCCGTCTCAACGGTGTCACGCGCAAGTTGCAGGGCGTCTGTCTCCATCACGATCTCGGGCCGCTCGGCTCTGCCGTCAACAAGGCAGCCCTCATCCGGCAGATCAAACTTATGAAGGACATGGGAGCCGATGCCATCCGCACCGCCCATAACATGCCCTCCGAGCTGCAGATGCAGCTTTGCGACTCCTTGGGCATGATGGTCATGGCCGAGAGCTTCGACATGTGGCGCTACCCTAAGTGCCGCAACGGCTACGCGCGCTTCTTCGATGCGTGGGCCGACCGTGACATGGAAAATCTCCTCCGCCATCATCGCAACCATCCGAGCATCATCATGTGGTCCGTCGGAAACGAGATCCCCGAGCAGGGGAGCGAAGAAGGGCCGCTGATAGCCCGACGCTTGCAGGACATCTGCCATCAGTTCGATCCCTCGCGCCCCGTCACCCAAGGTATGGATAGGGCAGAGAGTGCGCTCAGGACAGGGTTCGCCCAGGTCATGGATGTGCCGGGATTCAACTATCGGGTCTATAAATACGGACGAAGCATCGGACAGCTCCCGAGAGGCTTCATCCTTGGTTCGGAGACCGCGTCGACCGTTTCTTCACGTGGCGTCTACAAGTTTCCCGTCACCTGGGGCATCGTTCGGCCCGACAGCGACGGTCAGGTGTCGTCCTATGATGTCAACTGGTGCTCCTGGAGTAACCTCCCCGAGGAAGACTTCATCGCCATGGACGATGCACCGTACACCATCGGACAGTTTATCTGGACGGGCATCGACTATCTCGGCGA
>ONHE01000052.1 GCA_900317545.1 uncultured Prevotella sp.
AGTTACAAAAACTTTCTGACATGGCAAAGCCCCGGCTTGGGAAAGTCAGGGCTTTGTTTTCATTTTTTCTGCTGTATTGTATATTGAAAAAAGGAGTCACTCCATTTTGACACAGCCTCCTTTGTTCATCCGTATTCTTCTGCCACTTATCAGTCGATCTCTTCATCAGCCTCATATCCGCCCATCTCGCGGATGGCGTTTTTGAGCATCGTATATTGCTGATAGAGATTGTTCACGGCTTCTTCGCCCTTCGTATAGTCGTGCATCGGGCTCTTCAGGAAGAAGCTCAGGAAGCGCTGGATACCATATCTGCCGGCGCGGGCAGCCAAGTCTGACAGCAGGCAAAGATCAAGCAACAACGGCGCTGCGAGGATGGAATCGCGGCAGAGGAAATTGATCTTGATCTGCATCGGATAACCCATCCAGCCGAAAATGTCGATGTTATCCCATCCTTCCTTATTGTCATTGCGTGGAGGATAGTAGTTGATGCGCACCTTATGATAGATATTTCCATAGAGATCTGGTTGCTCGTCGCCCTTCAGAATAGTCTCCAAGGTAGACAGCTTGCTGACCTCCTTCGTATGGAAATTGGCAGGCTCGTCGAGCACCAGACCGTCTCTGTTGCCCAGGATGTTGGTTGAGAACCATCCGCTCATACCCAAGCAGCGGGTCCCGATGATCGGTGCGAATCCGCTCTTCACTAACGTCTGCCCGGTCTTGAAGTCTTTACCGGCTATCGGCATCTTTGTCTTTTCGGCCATTTCCCACATGGCCGGAATGTCGACTGTCGTGTTGGGAGCCCCCATGATGAACGGTGCACCTTCTGCCAACGCGGCATAAGCATAGCACATTGACGGCGCGATGTGCTCGCGGTCATCAGCTTTCATGGCGGTTTCCAAAGCCTCAAGCGTGCCATGATACTGCTCATCGTAAGGCACGTAGATCTCTGTTGATGCAGCCCAGATCACTACGATACGCGCGCAGCCATTCTCCTCCTTAAACCGACGGATGTCTTCGCGCAACGCTTCGACCATCTCCCAACGGGTCTTGCAGTCTTTCACATTGTCACCGTCAAGTCTTTTGGCGAAGTTCTTGTCAAAGGCAGCTTTCATGGGAACGATCTTCTCCAGTTCTTCACGCACCGGGTTGATATCCTTTTCCTTCAACACTTCACAGTAAATTGCCGATTGATAAGCATTCTGAGGATACACATCCCACGTACCGAAGACGATGTCGTCCAACTTGGTCAATGGCACGATGTCGGCATAGTGCAAGTATTGCTTGCTTTCCCCCTTGCCTACTCTGATCTTGTCATATTGGGTCATTGACCCGATAGGCTTTCCAAGTCCTTTGCGAACCATTAAAACTCCGGTCATAAAGGTTGTTGCGACGGCACCACAGCCCACAACCATGACCCCCAATTTACCATCAGCAGGTTTCACTCTTGTATTTTCCATTACTAAAAATTTGGTTTAAGCTATATAGACTGCAAATATAGACAAAATTAAACAATATTGTCTTGTTTTTAGCCATTTTTAATATTAAAACGCGTTTGTCGCTTAATCATAAATCAACAAACATGCTAAAAAAAATATTCATTTTATCACTGAATTATTTGGTTATTTATTCATATTTGCGTATATTTGCAGCCAATAATTGCATAATAATACAAACATGAAAGCCAAAAACAAAAGGTTGGAAGCATTGAAAATGCTGATCTCGAGTAAGGAAATGGGCTCTCAGGAAGAAGTTCTGCAGGAATTGAACAACGAGGGGTTCGTCCTCACGCAGGCAACGCTCAGCCGTGACCTCAAGCAACTAAAGGTGGCGAAGGCGGCCAGCATGAATGGGAAATACGTATACGTATTGCCCAATGAGACCATGTACAAGCGCGTCTCCAAGCCGCAGACCATAACCGAGATGCTTCAGACCTCCGGTTTCGTATCCATCAATTTCTCCGGCAACATCGGCGTCATCAAGACACGGCCCGGATATGCCAGTTCGATCGCCTACAACCTTGACAACAGCGGACTTCAGCACATCATTGGAACTATCGCTGGGGATGACACCATCCTCATCGTTCTCAAGGAAGGAGCGAGACAGAACGAAGTGATCAACGAACTGAAAACTTACTTCCCGCAAATGATCTTTTGAATCATCCGGCGACAGAACATCGTTCCGGACGCTCGAAACCACAGGGACGGCCACAAATCATGGGGCTCCTGTGCGCACATTGACATCATCGGGACCAGCCTATAACAAATAGGTATTGGCGATCAAGCTCCACAGAGGGGACAACTCCTGCAAGCCGGGAGAGAGATTTAGACAGAAGGTAAAAACATTCAGACTGACAAACGGCAGCCGTATATATATAAATAGGTATAGAACGATCAAATCCTCTGAAGCGACCGGAGATATTATTCGCCGGAAGAAGAGGATAAAAACAAGGTTATCAAACTAACAACGTAAAAAATGGAAGAGATTAAAGTGGTCGTTGCCGATGCTTCGCATGAGAAATACGTCGACACCATTTTAGAGACGATTGCCAATGCAGCAAAAGTGCGTGGGACTGGCATTGCGAAGCGCACTCACGAATACTTGGCCACCAAAATGCGGGAAGCAAAAGCCGTGATAGCCCTGCAGGGCGACCGGTTTGCAGGCTTCAGCTACATTGAGACATGGGGAAACAAGCAATATGTCACCACCTCCGGGCTCATCGTACACCCCGATTTCCGTGGGCTCGGCGTATCAAAACAGATCAAGAACCTCACGTTCACACTGGCCAGAACGCGCTGGCCGCACGCCAAGATCTTCTCGCTCACCAGCGGATCTGCCGTCATGAAGATGAACACGCAGCTCGGCTATCATCCGGTCACCTTCTCCGATCTGACCGACGACGAGGCTTTCTGGCGCGGATGCGAAGGCTGCATCAACGTCGATGTGCTCCATCGCACCGGCCGGAAATACTGCATCTGCACCGCCATGCTCTATGACCCGGAGGAGCATTTGCCGACCAAGCTGCCGGCGGAGGTCGTGGAGAGAATTCGAAAAATTGACGGCGAGTTTCCCAAAATCAAGGATTAGTATGCACGACAGACGGATTAGAGACAAAAAGAAGCTATCCGATTGTCCGTCCGAAAGTCACACGCTGAACGCAGGGAAAAAACATACAATCAGGACAGACTATCACAATTAAAACGAAACGATATGGCTAACAAGAAAAAGGTAGTGGTCGCCTTCAGTGGCGGATTGGACACCTCTTACACGGTGATGAAACTGGCGCTCGACGGATGGGAAGTCTATGCCGCCTGCGCCAACACGGGCGGGTTCAGCGGCGAACAGCTGAAGCGCAACGAAGAGAATGCCTACAAGTTGGGCGCCGCACAGTATGTGACGCTCGACGTGACACAGGAATATTACGAAAAGTCGCTGAAATACATGATCTTCGGCAATGTGCTCCGCAACAACACCTACCCCATCTCGGTCTCATCCGAGCGCATTTTCCAGGCCTTGGCCATCGCACGCTATGCCAACGAGATCGGTGCCGACGCCATCGCCCACGGCTCGACCGGTGCCGGAAACGACCAGATCCGCTTCGATATGACCTTCCTCGTCATGGCACCCGGCATTGACATCATCACACTCACGCGTGACAAGGCGCTCTCGCGCAAGGAAGAGGTCGACTTCCTCAATGCACATGGATTCACCGCCGACTTCACCAAGCTCAAGTACAGCTATAATGTCGGCATCTGGGGAACAAGTATCTGCGGCGGCGAACTGCTCGATCCGGCACAGGGACTGCCCGAGGAGGCCTATCTGAAGCATGTCACCGCACAGGACGAAGAGACCGAGTTGCGCATCGGGTTCAGCAAGGGAGAGATCGTGACTGTCAACGGAGAGCCGTTCGAAGACAAGATCAAGGCCATCCAGAAGATCGAGGAGATCGGCGCAAGCTATGCCATCGGCCGCGACTGCAACGTCGGCGACACGATCATCGGCATCAAGGGCCGCGTAGGCTTTGAGGCTGCCGCACCGCTGCTGATCATCGAAGCCCACCGCCTCTTGGAGAAGTCGACGCTCTCGAAGTGGCAGCAGTACTGGAAAGACCAGGTGGCCAACTGGTATGGCATGTTCCTCCACGAGAGCCAGTATCTCGAACCGGTCATGCCGGACATCGAGGCCATGCTCACCAGCAGCCAGCGCCACGTCAACGGCACGGCGATCCTCAAGCTCCGCCCCTACAGCTTCCAGACCGTCGGCATCGACTCCGACGACGACCTCACGAAGTCGAAGCTCGGCGAATATGGCGAGATGCAGCATGGCTGGACAGCCGACGAGGCCAAGGGATTCATCAAGGTGTCGAGCACGCCGCTGCGTGTCTACTATGGCATTCATCCCGACGAGAAACGCTGAAAAGATGCTTTTCGGCACCCGCATTGCAACTTTCTGACAGCCTGAAGCGTCTAACGGATAACAAACTGTTATCAAATAGTATATGACTGGAAAAAGATTGGAACGTTCAAATGATAGCTGGATCGCCGGCATCTGTGGCGGCATCGCCGAGTATTTCGACTGGGATCCGGCGTTGGTGCGCCTCGCTTGGTTCGTGTTGACCATCATGTCTGTCGGCTTCCCCGGTGTGACGGGCTACCTCATCCTATGGATCTGCATGCCTAAGAAGAAAATGTATTAAAACCGGACCGAACATCAGTGTCCTGACTGATTTAGTTTGACGACTAGGCTGATTGTCTGCCAGTGTTCCGAAGGCGTAGCGGGCTACGCGGGGGAAGACCGGTGGACAAAGTGCCCGGCTATCTGACGAAAGCGGTCGGGAAGCATGGACAAACAAGTAAAATGAAGACGTTGCGGTCTGATGACCGGTTTGAGTTAAACGGACAAGGGTCTTCGCGGTGTCGAAAACGTGCATTCCCCTGTCATCAACAACTTGCTTTATATGATTAAGATTGGAATATTAGGCGGAGCCGGCTATACAGGCGGCGAACTCATCCGGCTGCTCTTGAACCACCCCGAGGCTGAAATCAGCTTCGTCAACAGTGAAAGCAACGCCGGAAACCGTCTGACCGACGTCCACGAAGGGCTCTACGGCGACACGGAACTGCGTTTCACGGCCGAGCTGCCCCTCGAGGATGTCGATGTCGTGTTTTTCTGCTTCGGCCACGGCAAGAGCCGGGCTTTCCTCGAGGAACATCCTGTTCCGGACCACGTCAGGATCATCGACCTGGCCCAGGACTTCCGGCTCGGACCGACATCCGAGGGCTTCGTCTACGGCCTGCCCGAGATCAACCGCGACCGCATCGCCCATGCCCGACGCGTGGCCAATCCCGGTTGCTTCGCCACGTGCATCCAGTTAGGGCTTCTCCCGGCAGCCGCCATGCACCTGATCGACCACGACGTGTCGGTCAATGCCATCACCGGCTCCACCGGCGCGGGACAGAAGCCGGGGGCGACGACCCACTTCTCCTGGCGGTCGGGCAACCTCAGCATCTACAAAGCCTTCACTCATCAGCACGTGCCCGAGATCCGTCAGAGCCTCATGCAGGTGCAGGGCCATCTTGAAGCCTCCATCGACTTCATCCCTTACCGCGGCGATTTCGCCCGCGGAATCTTCGCCACCGAGGTCGTCCGCACCGATGCCGACCTCGAAACGATCGTCAACGGCTACAAGGCCTTCTACAAGGACTCCGCCTTCACCCATTACGTGGACCAGCCGATCGACCTCAAGCAGGTCGTCAACACCAACAAGGCGCTCGTACATTGTGACAAATTCGGCGACCGGCTCCTCATCACTTCCTGCATTGACAACCTCCTCAAAGGCGCCGTCGGACAAGCTGTCCAGAACATGAACATTCTCTTCGGAATCCCCGAAACGACGGGGCTTCGGCTCAAGGCGTCAGCCTTCTGAAAGACGGACCGCAGAGACGCCGTCCGCAAAGCATAGCTTTGGAGCGTCCAAAGCTATGCTCCGGGCGGCCCGGAGCATAGCTCTTGAGGCCCGAAAGCATAGCTCCGCGCCGACCGCCGAAATCATCCGCGCAGAGAGCATCTATGACATCGAAAAAACAAAACATAAAAGATCATGAATTTATTTGACGTTTACCCGCTCTTCAACGTCAATATCGTGAAGGGCGAAGGCTGCAAAGTCTGGGACGACAAGGGCCAGGAGTACCTTGATCTCTATGGCGGTCACGCCGTCATCAGCATCGGGCACTGCCACCCCCACTACACGGAAATGATGACACGCCAGCTCCACCGGCTCGGATTCTACAGCAACTCGGTCATCAACACGCTGCAGATCCGTCTGGCCGAACGCCTCGGACAGCTCAGCGGATATGAGGACTATCAGCTTTTCCTGATCAACAGCGGAGCCGAAGCCAACGAGAATGCCCTCAAGTTGGCATCCTTTCACACTGGCCGCAAGCGCATCCTCGCAGCCGGAAAAGCCTTCCACGGACGCACCTCGCTGGCTGTCGAGACAACCGACAATCCGAAGATCGTCGCGCCGGTCAACGACAACGGGCATGTCACCTTCCTCCCCCTCAACGACCTTGAGGCATGGGAGCATGAATTGGACAAGGGCGATGTCAGTGCCTGCATCATCGAGTGCATCCAGGGCGTCGGTGGAGTGAACATGGCAACTGCCGACTTCGCACAGGGCCTGCAGGCAGCCTGCCGCCGCAACGGCACCCTGTTGATCTGCGATGAGATCCAGTGCGGCTACGGCCGCAGCGGCCGGTTCTTCGCCCATCAGTGGCTCGGCATCCGCCCGGACCTGATCACCGTGGCCAAGGGAATCGCCAACGGCTTCCCCATGGGCGGTGTGCTGATCGCCCCGACACTCAAACCCGTCTACGGCCAATTGGGCACCACCTTCGGCGGCAATCATCTGGCGTGCACCGCAGCCTTAGCCGTTCTCGATGTCTTCGAGCAGGAACACTTGGTGGACAATGCGCACGAGGTGGGCGAATATTTTCTCAGCCGCCTGCGCGAGCTGCAGCTTTCCGAGCCGCACATCAGGGAAGTACGTGGCCGGGGGCTCATGATCGGCGTCGTCATGGACATCCCCCAAAAGGACGTCCGCACCCGCCTCATCTATGATGAACACTGCTTCACCGGCGGCGCATCGACCGACATGCTCCGCATCCTGCCCCCATTGGTGCTCACAAAAGACGAGGTCGACGACTTCATCAGCCGTCTCTCTCGCGTCTTGAAAAGCTAAGATGGTAATAAAGATAAATGCTAAAACTGCCTTGGAAAAGGTATGAAGATAAAACTGTAATAAGGTATAAAGACCTATGAAAATTGCTATTATCGGAGCAGGCGAGATGGGCGGCGCATTCGCCGAGGGCCTGCTGAAAGGAAACGTGTTCAGTGCGGCCGATGTCACCGTGGCCAATCCGCACGACGCCAAGTTGAAACGCTTTGCCGAGATGGGTGCCACCGTCACCACGGACAACAAGGCAGCCGTCATCGGAGCCGACTTCGTCACCCTCGTCGTCAAGCCTTGGCTCATCGAAGAGGTCATCCGTGAGATCAAGCCCGAACTCGACTACCGGCGCCAGACCATCCTCAACATGGCCGCCTCGACCACCTTCGCGCAGCTCCATGAGTGGCTCCGCAAGGACGGCATGCTGCCTCCCGTCTTCCAGATCGGCCCCAATATCGCCATCGCCCATCAGCAGTCGATGACCTTCATCGCCGCCGACAAGCAGGCGCAGGACAGGCTCCCAGCAGTCGAAGCCGTCTTCAGCGACCTCGGCAGCGTGCTCGTCACCGACGAGCAGCACATGTCGGCCGGATCCGCATTGGCCGGATGTGGCATCGCCTACGCCTTGCGCTACATCCGCGCGGCATCGGAGGGTGGCGTGGAATTAGGCTTCAAGGCCGACATTGCCAAGCGAATCGTCATGCAGACCATCAAGGGGGCCGTCACGCTGCTTGAGAACGGCGGCGCGCATCCGGAGTCCGAGGTCGACAAAGTGACCACGCCGGGCGGTCTGACCATACGCGGACTCAACGAAATGGAGCACGCCGGATTCACCAGCGCCGTCATCCGCGGACTCAAGGCCGGACTTGCCAAATGACCGTCTGACGCCTGTCCGTGCCCCAGAAACGGAGCGTGCAAGATGGAAGCAATTTCTTTCCTCCTCGCACAAATTGGCAGCAACATGCCCGTTTTCCAAATATAATTCGTAATTTTGGCCGCAGTTAGTAACGTTTATTTATCACATAATGGAAGAATCAATCAAGCAAATCGGACAGAGACTGAAAGGATTGCGCGAGGTCCTCGACATTCCGGCACAGGAAGTTGCCGATCTTTGTGAAATCACATTAGACCACTACGAGCGGATCGAGGCCGGTGAGGCCGACCCAGGCGTCTATCGCCTCTCGCGCATCGCGAAGCGATACGGCATCTCCTTGGATGTCCTGATGTTCGGCGAAGAGCCTCGCATGAGCACCTATTTCGTCACCCGCAAGGACCAGGGACTCAGTGTCAACCGGCGGAAGGACTACAAATACCAGAGCCTTGCAAGCGGATTCCGCGGGCGCAAGGCCGATCCGTTCATGGTGACCGTCGATCCCCTGCCCGACGGAACAAACCACAGCAAGAACGCGCACGAGGGTCAGGAGTTTGATATGGTGATCAGTGGCGTGCTTGAAATCACCATCGGCGAGAAAGTCCTCGTCCTCAACCCCGGCGACAGCATCTATTTCGACTCAAACAACCTGCACTGCATGCGTGCCATCGGCGATCAGCCATGCCAGTTTCTGTGCGTAGTATTATAGGAGGACCGAAACAATGATAGAACGATTTCTTACGCAGACGGCCTTCACTTCAGAGGAAGACTTCAAGCAGCATCTGCATTTCATCATCAAGGAAAACTTCAATTTCGCCTACGACGTAATGGACGCCTGGGCCGAAGAGCGCCCTGACAAGCTCGCCCTGCTGTGGACCAGCGAGCGCGGAGAGGAAGTCAAGGCCACCTTCGCGGACCTCAAGGAACAGACGGACCGCACCGCGGCCTACTTCCAAAGCCTCGGCATCGGCCACGGCGACAAGGTGATGCTCATCCTCAAGCGCCACTATCAGTGGTGGCTCAGCATGCTCGCGCTCTGCAAGATCGGCGCCGTGGCCATCCCGGCCACACACATGCTCACGGCCAAAGACATCGAATACCGCAACCAAAGGGCATCGGTCAAGGCCATCATCTGCTGCAATGACGAGTACGTGACGGCACAAGTCAAGGCCGCTATGGACGCAAGTCCGACCGTCAGGACATTGGTCGCCGTCAACTCGATCATCGAACAGGACAAGCCGGTGGCCGAAGGTTTCCACGACTGGCATAAGGAATGGCCCCTCGTCCCCGCGTTCCGGCGGCCCGAGCATGTCAACACCAACGAGGACACAATGCTCATGTACTTCACCAGCGGGACCAGCGGCGAACCGAAGATGGTGGCTCACGACTTCCTGTATGCACTCGGACATCTGACCACAGGTGTCTTCTGGCACAACCTCAACGCTGACAGCGTGCATCTGACCGTGGCCGATACCGGATGGGGAAAAGCCGTCTGGGGCAAGCTCTACGGCCAATGGTTTGCCGGAGCGACGGTCTTCGTCTTCGACCATGAGAAGTTCACGGCCGAGAAGATCATGCGGGCCATGGAGCGATACCGTGTCACCTCATTCTGCGCACCGCCCACCATCTACCGCTTCATGATTCAGGAAAACTTCGCCGACTATGACCTTTCGGCGCTCAAATACTGCACCACGGCCGGCGAGGCGCTTGAACCGGCAGTCTACAAGGAATTCTTCCAGCTGACCGGAATCAAGATGATGGAAGGCTTCGGACAGACGGAGACAACCATGACATTAGGCACTTTCCCTTGGATGGAACCCAAACCGGGATCCATGGGCAAGCCTAACCCACAGTATGACATCGCACTTCTCAAGCCCGACGGCACCCCCTGCGAGGACGGAGAGAAAGGAGAGATATGCGTATTGGTGGGCGACAAGAAGCCCGTAGGCCTCTTCAAAGGCTACTATCGCGACGAGGAACTGACGCAGAAGGTATGGCACAACGGCGTCTACCATACGGGCGACCTCGCCTGGAGGGATGAAGACGGCTACTATTGGTTTGTCGGAAGAGCCGACGACGTGATCAAGAGTTCGGGCTATCGCATCGGTCCGTTCGAGGTGGAGAGTGCGCTCATGACCCATCCCGCAGTGGTCGAGTGCGCCGTGACGGGTGTTCCGGATCCGGTGCGCGGCATGATCGTCAAGGCCACAGTCGTGCTCGCGAAAGACTGGAAAGACCGTGCCGGCGAGCCATTGGTGAAAGATCTGCAGGCTCATGTGAAACATGAGACGGCCCCCTACAAGTATCCGCGCGTCATTGAGTTTGTCGACGAACTGCCCAAGACGATCAGCGGGAAGATCCGCCGCGTCGAGATCAGGGAGAAAGACAAGCAAAGCAAGCAGGCGGAATGACGCCGACGGAGTGTCGAACGAAGGTATCCACGAAAGGAAAATGGCACGGATCGTAGTGAAAGTGGGCAGCAATGTCCTGACAAGAAACGACGGGAAGTTGGACGTCACGCAGGTTTCGGCCATCGTTGACCAGATCGCCTGGCTGCAAAGAAACCAGTTTGAGGTCATCCTCGTGTCATCGGGAGCCATGGCATGCGGGCGCAACGAACTGAAGGTAGACAAGAGATTGGACAGCGTGGAGCAACGCCAGCTCTACTCAGCATTGGGACAAGTGAAGCTCATAGGCCTCTACTACGACCTCTTCCGTGAATATCATATCCACATCGGACAGGTGCTCACAATGAAGGAGAGCTTCGCCACACGGAGCGAATACCTCAACCAGCGGGCCTGCATGGAAGTGATGATCCGCAATGGCGTGATACCTGTCGTCAACGAAAACGATACGGTCAGCGTCACCGAACTGATGTTCACTGACAACGATGAGCTTGCCGGATTAGTGGCATCGATGATGGATGCCGACACGCTGGTGATCCTCAGCAATGTCGACGGCATCTTCAACGGTCACCCGGACGATCCTCACACGCACGTCATACCGACGGTCAGCTACGATGTCGACTTGAGTGCGTATGTCCAGGACGTCAAGAGCGGATTCGGCAGAGGCGGCATGATCACCAAGACCAACATAGCCCGGAAGGTGGCGGAGGAAGGCATTCGCGTGATCATTGCCAACGGCAAGAAGCCGGGCATACTGCCTGACCTGTTCTCGAAGCCGCAGGAAACGACCCATACCGCGTTTCTCCCGAACCCCAATCCGACCTCTCCCGTGAAGAAATGGATAGCCCATAGCGAGAGCTTCGCGAAGGGTTTGGTGCGCATCAACGACAAGGCCGAGGAAGCGTTACGCGGCAAACGGGCCACGAGCCTGCTGTTGGTGGGTGTGACGGAGATCGAAGGTGACTTCGAGGAAAACGACATCATCAGCATCTTAGGCAACCAAGGGCAGGTCATAGGGGTGGGCCGCAGCGCCTATTCCGCTGACGAGGCGCGCCGGCAGATCGGCGCCCACGACGTGAAACCGCTCATCCATTACGATTACTTATACATGGAATAAATGGAATTGGAACAGACTTTCAAGGCGGCGAAGGCGGCTTCCCGACAGCTCGCTTTCATGGACAGGGAGACCTGTGACAAGGTTCTGGAGGCTGTGGCGGATGCCATCGGGCAGAACGCTGACCGGATCCTCGATGCCAACAGGCAGGATCTGGCGCGGATGGAAGCATCAAATCCGCTCTACGACAGGCTCTGCCTGAACGCCGAACGACTGAAGAGCATCAGCGACGACATGCGTCACGTGGCCACACTGCCCTCCCCGCTCGGGAAGATACAGCAGGAACGGACGCTCCGCAACGGGCTTCGGCTGCGCCGGGTGTCGGTACCTTTCGGCGTCATCGGCATCGTCTATGAGGCGCGGCCGAATGTGACGTTCGATGTTTTTTCCCTCTGTCTGAAGAGCGGAAACGCCTGCATCCTGAAAGGCGGCAAAGATGCGGACACGACAAACCGCACGTCCGTGGCGCTGATCCGGGAAGTCCTGCGCCGCTTCGGACTGCCCGAGGACGCCGTGACCCTGCTTCCTGCCACCCGTGAAGCAACGTCTGCGCTGCTTCAGGCGGTCGGTTATGTCGATTTAGTGATACCGCGCGGCAGCAAAAGACTGATCACCTTCGTCCGCGATACGGCACGTGTGCCGGTCATAGAAACCGGTGCGGGCGTCGTGAGTACCTACTTGGACAAAGCCGCAGACATGAAGATCGCGCCGCAGATCATCTGTAACGGCAAGACACGGCGCGTGAGTGTGTGCAACGCACTTGACTGCCTGATTGTCCATCAGGACCGTCTGCCCGATCTCTACCGTGTCTGCCAACCGCTGGAAGCATACCACGTGACGATCTATGCGGATCAACCGGCATGGTCAGCCCTGTCGGGCAAGTATCCCGAAGCGTTGCTCCAACCTGCCGACAGCGATACTTTCGGCACGGAATTCATGGACTATAAACTGGCCGTCAAGACCGTCGGCAGCTGCATGGAAGCCATTGACCACATCGCCCGCTACGACTCCGGCCACAGCGAAGCCATCATCACGGACGACCGCCACACGGCCCAGCTGTTCCAAAAGATGGTCGATGCGGCCTGCGTTTACTGGAATGCACCGACCTCATTCACCGATGGAGCTCAGTTCGGAATGGGTGCGGAGATCGGCATCAGCACACAGAAGCTCGGCGCACGAGGCCCCATGGCACTCGAGGAAATCACCACTTACAAGTGGCTGATTGAAGGGGAAGGACAGATCAGAGAAAGGAGTTGAGGCGTGAAAGAGAGCTTATTGGGGCGTTCGGGAGTTAAAGGAGTTACGGGAGTTCGGACAAATGTGACACATAATACATAGCAAACAATTGTCTGAACACCTGAACGGGCGAAGCGAGTGAAAACTCCTGTAACTCCCGA
>ONHE01000030.1 GCA_900317545.1 uncultured Prevotella sp.
AAAAGCAATGATCTGAGCTTCATGTTCATGATATTTATCACAGGCAAAGATAGAAAAAATTACCGAAAGTCCCAAGATTTGGAGCCCGGAAATTGGTTCTCCGTCCAGCCCGTCTTGCTGCTCACAATCTGTTGCTTTTTGCTTTCGGTGAAAAGATAAGAATGGGCACAGAAAACGATCGGTATCGAACGCCCGGCGCAGAGCTATCCTCCGGGGCGTTCAAAGCTATCATATGGGCAGCCAAAAGCTATCCTCCGGGCAGCCAAAAGCTATCCTCTGCGCCAGCTTCAACTTGACACCAAGCAAGAAAGACGGGAAAAAGCGATAAAAATATTGTATTTCAGGCAGTTATAAAGTTTACCACCACCGCGCCGTCCCGTGGTCAATCCACCTTCTTCATCAGCATTCCGTCTCCGCAATCGATTTGCTGCCGCTCGTCGTCCAACTTATAGACGATGATGCTTCCGTCACCAAAGTCGCAGTTGAGATGGCCGTTCTCAAAGGTGAACGTGCCGTAGGAGGTGTCGCCGCCTGCCGTCTCCGCAATATGCCGACCATGGATCTTCACGGAGATAACGCCGTAATCGGTGTGGTAAATCCAGTTGCCTTGAATCCACGAAGGGGCTTTCCCGGCCTGCTCCTCGCGCTCTGCCTTGGCCCGTTCGGCAGCACTCACCTGCGGGATCTGGGCACTCTCGACGACCTCAGTGTTGTCATCAAGTGTTGATCCATTGAAAGATTCGTCTGACGAACAGCCCTTGACAATCACGATGAGCAGCAGCATGACGGCTACAGCCACGATGAAACAGCCTTTCAGCAAACGGCTACCAAAACTGCCCGAACGCAGTTTGTCGGGCTGACCGGACATCTTGAAAGGTGGCGGAGGTGGCGTAGGCCGGCCGGGGATGACCGATGGACGCTGGCCGCGCTGCCGGGCATTATAGGCCGTAATATTCTCTTGCACGCTTCCGCCTGATGGTGTCGGGGCTGCAACCGGCTGCTCCGGACGGTCCGCCGACTGTGCGGGAGCCATCCATTGCTGATCCGACTCGCTTCGGAAGGGTACAGATTCAGGTTCGGTTTCAGGCACAACGAAGGTAAAGGGGGTACCGCAGCGGGGGCAGACGCAGGCAACTTCCTTGATTCCAGAAGCCACCTGCGTGTCATATCTGTATCTGCATTTTGGGCATTTTACGTTCACTTCAATTTCCTGTTTATTGTTGTCAATGCGCCGTCCCTCTTCCGAGACGGTCGTGTCATTCAAATCTCACGACGGCTTTTCGGGTCACGCGCCAGCCTCCGGCATCCTTCCGAGCCACGCCTTCCTCTTCTGTCACGATGTGACGGGGCAACTGACGGGTGTTGCCAATCACCTTGCAGACCGGCTTCACGAACTGGCTGACGCTGATCATTGCCGTCGCTATGGCATCGTGGGAGTCGATGAGGATGAACGTGCCGTTCAGTCCGTCGGCCGATGTCAACAGATATATGCTCTTCCCGATCTGCTCCTGTTCGGAGAAAAGGGTAAACAAGCCATCTCCGGAAGGTGCCTGGAGATAGACCGTAGACCGCCTTTGAGCCTCCCGACCGGCCATTGCACCCTGCGGGGCGAAAGCGTCTGCCTGATCCATATTGATGCCGATGAGCGGCTGGACGGACTGCCGAGCCGGAGCAGATGTCTCCTGCGCCGATCCGGATGCCTCTTTCGTCGCAGCCGTAACGGCCGTTTCCAGCCTCAACGAACTGATCTCCTGCTGCAGCGTTTGGATCTGCTGCTCCAAGCGGTCGATACGTTCCATGAGCGGAGCGATCAGTTCTTCCGCCTGCTCCGGAGTGATATAGTCTTTGCTGCCGAACATTATTTCAGGTTTTCAATCAAGTTGTCGCGGATACTGCCGATGATCGGATAGAAGAAGACAGCGTCTTCTATCGGGTCGCTGCCGTTCTTGTCCGTCTGGTTCTTGTTGACGAAATTCCATCCATTGATGAGATAATGTTCCAAGTCCTTATTCATCAACTCGCGGAAGAGCTGCAGCGACCTGTTGTCAACAAGGAACCTGTCGATGACGTGGATGTCGTCGCAGAGCCGGACGAAGAAGTCATTAAACTCCTTCACACGAGCCACAATCTGCGAGCGGATCTCTGCACTGTCCATGTCATCATAGACCAGTCGCTCCTTCGCAATCATCGAGTCGTTGCACTTCAGCGGGTTATCGAAATCGTCCATCAGGCGGTTCAGATCGCTCACATGCTTGCAACCGAGACCGTCCCTGACCTGCATGAGCGCGCCACGGCAGGTGATCTGCTTCGGTTCTTTCTTCTCCATGACCACAGAGAATCCGTCAGCGTCGTAGCTTTCGCCATAAACCCGCTCAAACACAGCTTGTGTGATCAGGTCTAAGTCACGCTGTCCGCCTACGATATCGAGCACCTTGCTGCCCGTCCCGCTGAACATCACGGAACGCGGTTTGGCCAATGCGCGACGCTTCATCATATTGGCCACGTAGTAGATCAGCGTCACATAGAAGTAGATGAAGATGATCTTGCGGACACCGTCCTCATTGAGTCTCATGTTGTAAGAAAAGACATCGTTGCCGTTGACCACCTTGTTGTTGATGACGGAGAAAAGAAACGCGTTGATGTCTTCGCTCTTGCGCTTGGCCGTGATGTCATCCAAGATGCCGTTAAGTTCACCGTATTTGTCATCGTCACTGTCAAAGAGGCGCTTGAAATAGTCGATATATTTGACGAGCATTGGATTGCTGTCGCCGTGCGGAACCTCCGAGAAGCCGTCGCCGAAGAGCACGTTCGCCGCAAAGCGGAATGACGTGAGCATGGTCGGTTGGGATGCATTTGACTCAAAGACAACGACATCACTGGACCCGCCCCCGATATCTATGCTGGCCACGGTCGATGCAGCTCCGCGGAACGTACTGCTGCTCTTGTAGAAGTAATAGGGTGCCACCGACTCCGGCATTTGTATCAGATTGCTGTCGGTCACTTCCACTCCGAAGACCTCACGGAACGTTTTTGCCCACATCTCACCCATCTTCCTGACATTCCCGACCTTCATCGAGAGCGGATAGAACCATACGAGCCGCGTCTTCGTAATGTCGCCGTTCTCGAGCAAGACCTTTGTTCTCATCATCAGAGCAAGCTCCGCCAGGTAAGACCTGACACGCTTGCTTGTGGCGATTTCGGTAGACCATTTGAGATTCGGAACAATCCTGTTGCCATAGCCGATGCTTTCTTTCTCATAAATGAAGGGAATATTTGCATCGCCCAGAGCAACAATATGGTCTACGTTATCGGCATCCATGCGCTCGCATTCCGATAGGACAGTGCGCTGAGGGAAGCCATAACCGGCCCCTATCGTCTTGGGGAGAAACTCTTGTTTGATGATTACGTCGTAGAGAGCCTGCTCACCATTATAGAGCGTAGACAGCAGACGGTCGCGCGAAACGGAACTGATCCGCAGCGGTTCGGGCATGTTTTCGCCCTTCATACACTCGACATGAGTGTTCGTCGTGCCAAAATCGACGGCGAAAGTGAAGGCTTCATGCCCCGGAATATAGTCGGACCAGCGCGGACAGACCATTCCTGTCACGGCCTGATTGCCACGGTCATCGGTGAGCGTAACAGTGATATAGTCGAAGTCGGAGGCCAACTTGTAATAACAGGAGCCTACCCGTTTCTCCGACTTGAGGCTGCGTTCGCGGATGATGATGTCATTTTCGGCCACCCGATTCATATAGCCATTCTTGTAGAAATTGAGCGTAAGGCTGTAGTTCTCCAACATTCCCAAGGCGCGATCCACCAACTGAACGTTATACTGCTTGAGATCCTTGCAATGGATGAAGGGGAATACGGCCAGCGCAAAAGGCACAGTGATGAAATACCCACGGTCATTCTTGCGATCGTAAGTCAGGTCTACGTTGTGCGCTGCGACATAGGTCCGCTCGAGCAGAATAAACTTTCCCTGTTTCTGGACGGGTATACGGAGCACGGCACGCACCGTCTCCATCTGGCCTGTTTTGGTGTGGACCAGCTCGAACCGCGGACGTCCGCCGATCGTGCCCCACAGGTCACTGACGTTGAAATATTTGAAGAACAATGGCTTCAGTGGCAGTACGAAATCGCAATCGTCCGTATCGGTCGTGCCCACAGACAAGTTCCCGTCGAAGAAGCAGTCACCATCGACGCGGTAATCCAACTTGATCAGCGCCGGCTGAAAGAAGTCATCGGCCGTCAACCAGGGGTATTGGTGGCTCGTGGCAGGCAGCACCCGCTTCTCCGGATCATTCGCATAGTCGGCCGGCGTGATGATTGTCGCATCGTCCCAGGCACTCGTAATGTAGCGGAAAGGATCCGTCTGCGGCGCATTCAGATGATTTTGGAGCACGAGCGGAAGCCGTTCTCCTTCCACCTGACGGCTTGGAACGATGACGAAATCACTCTTCCCGATCGCTTTCTGCACATCTTCGGACCGCGCACAATAGAACGGAACACCAAGCACCTGTATGCCTTCGTCAAGCTGGGTGAAGTTAATGTCCAAGTAACCTTTGGCCTGTTCGACGTTCGTCATGTCCAACACCTCCGGATTACCGATCTCTTTGAGGATGTCATTCTGCAGTTCCGGCTTGAGCAGACGGAAGTTGGCGATGAGATAGCGGTTCACTTCGCCGCAGTAACGTTTCAGTTCCGGATAGGCCGTAAACAGCGCATAGATATACTTGACGAACTTTTCGGTACGCATATAGAGCGGTCGCCAGAGGTCAAAAAGATTCACATTCTGCTCCACCGGTATATCATAGAGCCTCTCACGGGCATTGGGTGAGGCCATGAAAAGCGTCACCGGCGAGGTGCTTCCGACAACTTGGTTGCCGTAAACAAGAAAATACAGCCGGTCCATCTTGTCAAAGTTGAATGCCTCCTTGTCTTGTTCGAGAAACATGGCGAGCGTCTCCCCGAAGAGCTTATGCTGCACATCGCTCTGCAAGACCTGCAGTTCGGTCGACTTGTTCCATTCGATCAGGCGGAGCTTATTGCGTATTTCGGGATAGTTGAAGAACAGCTGCGCGATGTCCAGAGCATTGGCGACGAGCTTCTCGTCCATCAGTTCGCCTTGCAGGTTCGGATGGGATGAGAGGCGCGAAAAGGCATTCTTGACTAAGTCCATCTGTGCGAAAGGTGACGGAATGGCCGTTCGCGGCTGTTGCGAAAGACCGCCGTTGGGATCGGAGATCATTTCTATCTCATCGGCACTGTACTGGTTATTCAGTGGAATCCATCCCTCGCCGGAAGTCTTGTTGTTATATGATAATATCTTGCTCATTATATGATCCCGTTATATTTTTCATCTATCAGCTTGTCGAGAGTCTTGTCCAGGAGGTCCATCAGCCTGAGGGCGACCTTGGATCCGTAGTCTCCGTTTCGGACAGCTTGTTGAGACTCCTTGTTCAGAGCAGCCAGCAGGGTCTTGTAGTCGATAGTCGACTTGAAGAAACTCGACTTCGGTGTAATGTCCGTCAGTGCTTCGCTAAGCTTATCAGTGTCAAGATTGAAGGGCACGAAGCTACGCTGATTGCCCCGCATTTCCTTCAGCCACTGCCTGTAGGCGACATAGAAGTTGGCCGTCAACGTGGCATAGAACGACGTCGAAAGGAAACCGTTGGTGATCTCCGGCTTATCTTGGGTGAAGCCGCGGCCGATGTCCGACTTGAGCTGATGGGTCACATAGAGATAGGAGAGATAAAACTTGACCATCTGACGGTTGACGGATGAGCGCGTCGTAAGCCCAAAATCCTTCAGGCTCAAGGTCATCTTGTCGTTGGCCAAGCCATATTCCTTATAAATAGGATTAAGCGCATTGCCATCCGAAGTCTGCAACTGGTCATCCGGAATGGACAGGAAGTCGAGGACGGACAATGCTCCCACATATTCCACGAGATGGGCATCGTTGCGCTGTCCGTTGCCTCCGGGATCATTGAAATAGGGATTCGAAGGCACCTCGTCGCCCACATAATAGCACGCATTGATCTTTGAGAGGGGCAGATCGACGCCGTTCTGGCGCAGTCCGGTGAGATTGTCGTGGTAATAGAACAGCGCACTCTTGGTCTTGGATATGAAGTCCGCGCGGGATATAGGGCTGTTTTCGTCTTGCTGGACGTTGAAATAGGGCAACACGGTGAGTGCTCCTATGCGCGCGTCACGCAAGTCGCCGCGGTTGTTGATCATCGCGTTGTTGGCCGCGTTGCGGATATTCTTCACGATGATGGGATAGCCGGCGGCACCGGTCCCACCGAAGATGGAACTCACGATGAATATCCGATCGTTCTTCTGAAACACGTTCGAGAACTGGCGGAACTCCTCAGAGTCCTTGAACTGGTTCAATGCCACACTTCCGATATTGGGACTTCCGACGAATCCGATGTCCATTTTCGTGTCCAATTGGTAATTGGAAAAGAGCATCGAAGCAAGCGCCTGGTTAGCCGTGTCGAGTGTTGAGTAACCGATAAAGTCCTGGAATTTCTTCGACTCAATGGCCCCCATGTTGAACAGGAAGGTGTCACTGAGGTTTGATCCGTTGGGCAATATGTCGCTCAAAGTGGATATCTTGACGGAGTAGAAGCCCCTCTTGACATCGACATCTTCACCATAAAGCGCCTGTCTGATCTGCTTATACCAGCGCAAAAGATTATCAGTGCGCTTCAAATCTTCGTTTGCCTTATGCGGATCGACAATGATCGGAACGATCTCAAGGGGCATCGGGCGACCGCTTTCGTCCACCGGATGGATGCCGGCAGCCAGTTGCATGAGCAGCGGACGCATCACCCGGCTGCCCGTTCCTCCTACTAAAAACAGGAAAAGTCTCATGTTTTATTCTGGAATTGGAGTGTGACGACAATTGGAACTCCACCATCTGACGGAGAAGGAGGCAATGACAAAGAGCACGGCAGTGATCATCAGATTGACCATGCAGAAGCTGAAGAGCTGCGCACCGAAGTCATATCCCAAGTCGGAAAATATGCTGTCTGGATAGGTATAGTTGATGACCGGGGCCAGCACAGCCGTTCCGGCCAGCATGAGAAGCCAATGATACCAGCGCGAAAAGCTCACCGAATTGATGACATAATAATAGATGCCGGCAAGGCTCCATGCCACTACGGCCGTCACGATGGCCACGATCAGATAGAGATTCTGATTGTACATCTCGTTGGAGAATTCGCGTTCGTAATAAAGAGATTCAAAGAGTGGCGTTGAGAAAATCAGGAAGAGCACCGTCAAGATGATTCCTGCGATCAGCAGAATGGAATGCTTCATGTCTTATTTAATCATTGAATTTCATTTTCAACTCAAAGTAACACGGCGTCCCTTCCGTGTTTTTCTGATAGCTGTTGTATATGCCTTGGAGAAGGTATTTCAGTCCGAAGGTCGTCCCCTGCTGCAACCCGTGGATGTCATCATCGGTCGATGACGCCTCCACCCACGCGGGCAGACGGTTCAAGAGCTGCACGCTGACTTCCTGGTCATTGCGCATCTGCTTCATCTCGAGGATGAAGATATGGGTCGCCTTGTTGAGGTATTTCTTTTCGGCCGGAGTGACATCCTTGTCGTTGATGGGCCTTATCTCCCTGATGGTGACCTCGTCATCCGATTCGACACGATAGTTGGCGGGATCTGTCAGATAACCTTTATCAATCAGCATGTGGCCGAGATCGACGGCCAGCGCCAAGCGGATGTCGCCGCTGTTGCGGTCAATCTCCACACCATTGATGTTCTTGATCTGGTCTTCCTGTCCGCGTTCGGGCTGGAAGCGGCCGCGAATGCCGGGATTGCTCAACAGCAGCGAGTAGTAAGGCTGATAGATCTCGTCGGCCGCAAAGAGACACATGTTCTCATAGCCTTTCAGCTCCGTGAAGCGCGAAAACGACAGGAGCTCCTTGTCCATGGTCAGTCTGCTCATGCTGTCATTGTCACCCACGATGATGATATAGTAAGGCCGACGCCCGTTGAACTGCCTGACGCTGTTGTCATAGGCATAGTAAGGACCGTTGTAAGAACCGTCCATTTTGATGACGAGCATTGCTTTCTTCTTCACTTCATCCTTGAATACGGCGTTGATCATGCCCTGGGCCCCGTTGAAAACCTTCTGTGGGTTGACGCCGTTCATGTCCTTGACCGAATAGATCATATCGGTCACGAGGATCGAAATCTGGTTTTTCCCGGTGCGGTTGAGAATCTGATCGAAGATCTTCCTAAAGTCTGTATAGCCCTGTTCGCCGATGTTCTCGACCTTTGAATGGCCGGGCAGGTTGTTGCGCAAGGCCATGATGGCGGCATGGAAAGAGCCGTCGCCGGCCGGCGAATCATACGGGGTCATAGACCCGGAACGCTCTATGAAGACATGGAACGACAGTTCCTGCCCGCCGACTCCGATGAAACGGATGGTCTGTGCCGGCCGTCTGTGGGCGAAAAAGTCGTTGACATAGTCCTCGACTGCCTTCACGTCGAGCGTTCCGTCATCGTATAAGTCACTGAAATTGACTTTCTGCGCATCGAGAAAGTCGGTGAGCCGCTTCCAGTCGGAAGCATCAATGGTCTGGTCGGCAGCTGCCAGTTCGACCAAAAGACGGTTCAGCTCTCGCTTCTTGCTGTTACCACAGCCGGTCGAAATGCTGACCAGCGCTATCAGGAAAACATAAAATACGGATCGCAATAATTCTTTCATGCACCAAAGACGGTTATTAAGTCCACTTAGTTGCAAAAGTAACAAAAAAAGGTAAAAAGACCTTATGAAAAACGATTATTTAATATAAATCAACAGTTTATTTGCACGATGCCGGTGCCGGAAACCCGTCAAACCTCCTCTCAACAACCGTCACCGTCATCCCACAGCCGTTTTCACCCACTCCGGCCGACTCCTTTCAAGCGCTCCTCAGACGGACTCCAACGACCCTGCCATCACCGTCCGACCGGAAAATCCCGCGAACGTATAGGGGAAACCCTCATGCTTTATAGGAAGATCACCTTTGCCGCAAACGGCGCATTGCCTATCTTTGTGGCAGAGACAAGAAAAGATACGTTTAACCGAGCGGCTGAAATCCATCCTCCGGGAACGGACAGAGGAAGCTCCAAAAATACGACGATTATGAAAGCTTTAAGACTTATGATGGCAGCAGTGATGATATCCTTGGCTACCGCAGCATCCGCAATGAGTTACAGACAGGCACGTAAGCAGGCCCTGTTTCTCACCGACAAGATGGCCTATGAGCTCCAGTTGACCGACCAGCAGTATGAGGCCGCCTATGAAATCAACCTCGACTACATGATGGCCGTGTCGCATGCCGATGATCTGTATGGCAGCTACTGGGCTCGCAGAAACGCGGACCTCCGCTACGTCCTCGCTAATTGGCAATATGCACTCTATACGGCAGCATCCTACTTCTACCGCCCGTTCTACTGGAGAAGCAACGCATGGTACTTCCCGGTCTACAGCCACTACACCGACAGAAGTTACTACTACTATCCGCGGCCCAGCGTTTACTACTCCTATCGGGGTGGCTTCCACAACGGCAATCACAGATACTACGAGATCCGGACATGGAACAGGCCGGCCCGACAGAAGGTGGTCGTCGTCAGAGACAAGCACTACTACGACCGGCCATACAACACGCGGCACCGTCGATATGACTACAACGGAAACGCATTCGGCAAAGGAAAGGACAGAAACAGCTATGACTATGACCGCGCTTTCGGCAACGGCAGAAAACATAAAACCGACAACAGACGCAACGCCTTCGGTCATGAGAAGCAGATGGACCGCCGGTACAACTCCTTCGAAAGGGACAACCGCTCGTTCGGCTCCAACAGCAAGGGCTACGGATCCAGATCGTTCGGCAACTCCTCCGACGGCATCCGGGCAAAAAAGGTCAACTATGACAACGACGGAAATCCATTCGGCGGACACCGGTAGCATCATCTCTCTCACGAATATATATCCCCGGAAAGTGCTCCGGGAGCCTGAATCGGGAATCAGAAACGGTTCCCGATTTTTTGTGGCCTGACTGATACGACTGGCCCGCAGACAATCGCCGACCGGACCGCTGACTCCATGAAAGGATGGCGACGGGGGAAGACAGAGGCAATACACATGACGGGACAGACAGTCAGCAGCATGTTACGCAGCGCATACTTGCGTCACTGCGAGGGCGGAGCTCGTAGCTTATATCCGTCAAAATGTCAGAAATTTTCTTCACACCGCATTTCTTTCGCGACACCGTATGACGCCCCTCCCGGCACGACGATGTGCGGCCGTCCGAAGCGCATGTATGATATGCGCCGCGCGGAG
Organism: uncultured Prevotella sp.; assembly: GCA_900317545.1. Lineage (GTDB taxonomy): Bacteria > Bacteroidota > Bacteroidia > Bacteroidales > Bacteroidaceae > Prevotella. Next base: position 10,352 of record ONHE01000030.1, read on the forward strand.
CTATCCTCCGGGACGCGCGGAGCTATGCTTTTGAGCGCCCAAAGCTATCCTCTTGAGCGCCCGGAGCTATCCTTTGGCGAAAGCATAGGATCCACCACTCTCTGACAAAGCATCTCCCCGCCCGGACAAGAGCATACAACCTACTGATACATAGCAAATTGGAAGCAAAGACCGAGAAAGCGTCTGCAATGGCGGAAAGCGTGCCTACTGTCATCCGGAAACGAAAAACAGCAAGCATTCCCTTCTTCCTCGAACGAAGCGGATGCTTGCTGTTCCCGGTCTGCTGCCGCCTCGCACTCATGGCGCAGGCAACCGACAGACCGTCAATATTTTTCTTATCGGCTCAGAAGTGCAGACGAACGTCAACACCAATCTGGAAGGGATTGCCGCGCTGGGCAAACGTATAGCGCTTCCCGGTGGCTGCACTCTGGACGGCGAACGTGTTGTACTTTGTATCTGTCAGATTGCGCCCCCACAGACTGACGACCACTGGATCGAAGTTGAAGTCGACATGGGAGCCGAGCACGGCATAAAACTTCTGGCAGACAGTGTTGGCTTCGTCCCAGTAGGTCTTGCCCTGACCGGCGAAGTTCAGGCCTACAACGACCGACTTGAGCATCGATGCCGCAAAGTCGAACCGATAGTCAGCCCCTGCCGAAACGATATGCTGCGGCACGAACGGCACGCGCTTGCCTTCATAATCCACGGGCTGCATCGTCCCGCGAACACTTATCGTGTCGGTATATTCCTTGAATGTGGCATGCGTGTAGCTGTAGTTCACATTCCAGTCGAGATGATTGTCAAAGGCCCGTCCGTGCAGGGAGGCCTCCACTCCGCAGCTGCGGCTCTTGCCGGCATTGACCATCATGCGTCCGAAACCGTAGCTGCCGGCCATCACGGAGAGCTGCTGATTGCGGACCTGGACATAGAAAGCCGAGAGGTCGAGATGTATTCGGTTGCCGAAAAGGTTGAGGTGTGTGCCGGCCTCATAGTTCCAGCTCTCCTCCGGTTTGTAGGCGATCGTGTTTCGAATGTTGTCATAATCCTGCGCCGTATGAGGAATGTCGTAGTCCTTGCGCTGCGAACTGTTCTTGTTCAATTCGGTTTGCATGATGTCTGAAAACATCTGGATGTTGTAACCCCCGGCTCTGTAGCCCTTGCTGATGGTGGCATAGACATTGCTTCCATTATGGTCTATGCGGTATTTCAGCCCGAACTTGGGCAACAATTGGCCGAAAGTGTCGTGTGTCTTGTCGGCCAATGCAGACGTCAGGACCACCTTGGCCTCGCGCCCCATCACGTTGGCGACGGAGGTCATCGTAGCATTCGTCTTGTATTCGACGCCCACGCGGCTGAAGTCGTAGCGCAGTCCGACCGTGGCGGTGAAACGGTCTGAGAAGTCGAAGTTGGACTCATGATAGATGCCGAGATTGAGTTGGGGCGTATGGAAGAGGCCTGGAACGGTGGCCAGATCGACGTTCATCTTCACCCCGCCGGCCCGTTCGATCGTGGCTGCAGCCATCTGCGCGGCCTGCTCGGCACTCATTCCCTGGGCGATGAATCGGCCTGCCATCGAGCCGACCATGGCATTATACATGGACTTCGTGATGGTCTGGCTCAGGAAGGCGTCCATATCGTCATCGAAAAAGATAGGTGCGTCGGTCTTCAGCCACTGCTGCGAGCCGAACGCGCCGAAGGTCCAGCGCCAGAATGACCGGTTTCGGCTCTTGACGACGAACTCCTGTGTGAGGGCGTTCTGCAGCTGCTTCTCGTTCAAGTGCATGTAGTTGACGGGCAGATAGTCGATATCCATCAGCAGGTCGTCATTCAGATACTGATAGCTTGTGGTAGAGTTGAAGTCGAATGAGCTTCCATGATAATCGAACGTGAGCGCCGTGTTAAAGACATTGCGGCGATAGTTGCCCTGCAGATTGGTCTCCGGAGCGGCTGTCTCACCCGTCTTCTCGTCAAGAATGCCGTATGGGAAGCCGTTCTGACGCACATACTGATAGTCAGCCAGATAGCTGACGTTCAGTCGCTGCGTGGGCTTATAGACAAGCTGGAACTTCCCTCCGGCCTCATTGTAGCGGTCGGCACGGTCACCCGTAGCCTTGTTGCGGAAGAAGCCGTTCTGCCCATTGTAGAATCCGCCTAATGAAAATGCGAACCGGTCAGACAGCTTGCTGTAGTGGGACAGTTCCACGTTGCGATAGCCGTGTGAGCCTCCGCCGACAGACACATCCGTGCCTTGATAGCGCATCGGGTTCAGGGAGTACATGCGGACAATGCCACCTTCGGCATTCTGACCATAGAGCGTGCCCTGCGGGCCACGCAGGATGTCGATGCGTTCCAGTCCATACGCATGGAAGTTGAACGCGCTCTTGCTCATCAACGGCATACCGTCAACGTAGATTCCAACGGCAGGACTGTTGATGCGAGACCCGATGCCGCGGATATACATCGAAGAGGTGTAGCGTGAACCGTAGTTGGGCATGACGAACGAAGGCACGTGGACAGACAGCTCGCGCAGGTCTCTGACATTCAGACTGCGCATCTCCTGACGGGAAAACATGGAGCTGCTGATCGGCTGCTGACGCAATCGGAATTGCTCTTTCGGCTGTGATACGACGATGATCTCATCCAAATCATGAACACGCGAGGAGTCTATCAGCGTAGCACTCCTGTCAGTCGACAGACGGTCAAATGCAAAAGAGGCATGAGCGAAAGATGCCAATGCCAATAGCAGAACGATTTTACTTTTCATAGGTATACATTAAATTCTGTCTGCAAAGATAAAGGATATCCGCGAAACAGGCAATCCTAATTTTTTAGGAATTTAACGTCCCGCAGTGCGGGCATTTGCCTTTATGGCGCAGACTGGCACCGCAATTGCCACAGATATACTCCGTGCGGCTAAACCGATAATACTGTCTGACCGCAAAGAAGATATACACCGCCAGCAGCACATAGCCTACATAATATAAGGTGGCGATGCTGTAGATGATGTAATCCAATGCACATACGCACACCAAACCGGCCAGATAGGTCACCGCCTCGCCAAACGGGAGCTGGTGACGGACATCGTCCACGGCTGCCAGACCGACGATCAGCATGGCCCAGACCGATACGAGAAAGACGGAAAGAATCGTGGGAACGGAGAACGGATTGAGCGTCGGATGAAAGTAGAAGTGACGCCACATCTCGGGGGCATACAGCTGTATCGTCGCATAAAGGGTCGCCGAAGAGGCCACAAGCAACGCCAAGAGCGTCGGATAGAATGAATCGATGTCCCGGAAATGGACGATCGGCGTGTCCTGCCTGAGCATCCGCTTCATCAGATAGGCACAGGCCGAGAGGATGATCACGATGAGAAAGATGAGCAGGTGCACGTCGGAGAAGGTCGAAATGAACTGGGATATCGGATCGTCAGGAACCACGTGAGGGATCAATCTCGATTCATGGATCCAGCCGAATCGCATGTCTTGATTAGCCACTTGAACCCATACGGAGTCCGAGGGATCTGTTGGGAGGATGCGGATGTCTGCTACGACAAGATGATCATGACGATGCACGACAAACGAATCAATCTCCAAGCCGCTGAGCATCTCTTCCGGCTGCTGCTTAATGAGCGTCAGTGAGTCGGCCTTGACGACAAAGTTGTAGTTGTTGGTGTAGTGATGGGTGGAGAAAAAGGAGAGGGAATCAAGCTGCCGCTCACTGTACTGGACCATCGCCTCCGATGTTTTGGGCTTCTGATGATAGCATGATGCCAGCCACGGCAGCATCAGCAACACAAATAACAGGCGGCAGACGGTGCCGGAAAATGTCCCGTCAAGGGGACGCGGAAGGATGGTACGGAGCTTCGGCATCTTGATTCTATGTTTTCTGTTCGGCTAAAACGTTCATCTGGCAGGCCTGACAGTCGAACTGCAGTCGGAAGTTGCGCCCGTCGGGCAGACGCAGCGAGAGCGGTTCGCGCCATGTCGGCCGCCGCCCTCCATGCTTCACGCAGAAGCCCAAGCTGTAGCGGATGCAATGACGGCATTGCATGATCAGCGCCGATGGGTAGGTCCCCTTGGGCGCACACTCGAACGCCGGGCGGATGCCTTTCAGCCCCTTTTCTTCGTAGAAAGCACGGGACAGATGATTCGAGATGTTGTATAAGTAGGGGTTGGAGCGGTATTCTTTCTTTGGCTGATACAGATTTTCGGCCGGGGTGACCATACGTTCTGGCTCCGGATCTGCATGTCGGCGGAGCAACTGATCAACCAGGTCGCGACGCAACTGCGCCAGTATGCTACTCGGAATGAAGCATTCTTCTGCTCCATCTTCAATCACCACCTCGCGGCATTCGTAAGGTGTGTTGCCCAATTTGGACAACTGCTGGACGATGTTGTCACGCTGCGGCTTCTGCGCCGACTGATGTTCGAAGACGACATGAGCTTCCACCCCGTCGGCCGTGAGCCTGAAACCGTCGGCCGAGCGTTGCAGTCTCATGGTGACAGGAATCTTCCTTTCGGCCGTCTTACCAGCCAGGATCTTGCCGAACACCTCATCATTGTTCCGGTAAAGGGCCATCCCCGGACGCAGGTTCCGTGGCATCTTCTGCGGGAAGAGGCGGTTTCCCTCCACTCTGTTGACACGGAATCCCTCCAGTTCATGTTCTCCGTTGATGAAGCAGAGGCCGTCTCCATTGGCGAAAGCAGTCGTTCCGGCGACAGTGAAAGAATAGCCGCGGATCTCCTTCACACGCCCTACGTAAGCCCCGATGGCTTTCGGCGTGTCAAACGAAGCGATGTCGGGCTGCCGCCCCTGCATGAAATAGGAAGTAAAACCGCGGTTGAAAGTCTTCTTCAGATCAGGCGTGAAGTTGTAGGTGACCTTTCCTTTGGACGCCCTGCAATAGGCTTCCGGCCGCCGCGCAATCAGTTCGTCGAGCTTCTGATTGTATGCCGAGACGACGTTTTTCACATAAGCCGCATCCTTCAGACGGCCTTCTATCTTGAACGAAGAGGCTCCGGCATCGGCCAAGAGCTCAAGGTTTTCGATCTGGCACATATCCTTCAGCGACAGCAGATGACGCTGATGCTCGATCTCCCGACCGTCTGCGTCGACGAGATCAAACTTCAATCGGCAGAACTGGGCACACTCGCCGCGGTTCGCGCTGCGTCCAAAGCAATGCTGGGAAGCATAGCATACACCCGAGTAACTCACGCAGAGGGCACCATGGACGAATGCTTCCAATTCCACGTCGGGCACTTCC
>ONHE01000077.1 GCA_900317545.1 uncultured Prevotella sp.
AACTCCCGAACTCCTGAAATAAAACTCCTGAACTCCTGAAAAAAACAACCAACAGATTATGAATACATTTTTCAACGTACAAGACATCGGCGACCTGAACAAGGCGCTGGCCGAGGCACAGAAGGTGAAAGCCTACCGCTATGCCTATCAGTCATTGGGCAAGAACAAGACGCTGCTCATGATATTCTTCAACAACAGTCTGCGCACACGACTCAGCACGCAGAAGGCCGCCATGAATCTCGGCATGAATGTGATCGTCTTAGACGTCAACGCAGGTGCCTGGAAACTTGAGACCGAGCGTGGGGTGATCATGGATGGAGACAAGAGTGAGCATCTCTTGGAGGCCATCCCCGTCATGGGGAGCTACTGTGACGTGATCGCCGTGCGATCCTTTGCCGGCCTGACAGACCGTGAGTTCGACTACGCCGAGACCATTGTCAATCAGTTTGTGCGCCACTCCGGCCGTCCCGTCATTGCCATGGAGACCGCCACGGTGCATCCGCTACAGGCCTTTGCCGACCTCATCACGATTGCGGAACATACCAAGAACAAGCGTCCTCGTGTGGTCTTGACCTGGGCCCCACATTGCAGGGCGCTGCCCCAGGCGGTGCCTAACTCGTTCGCGCAGTGGATGAACGCGGCCGACGTAGACTTCATCATCACGCACCCCGAGGGCTATGAGCTTGATCCGCAGTTTGTCGGCGGCGCACGCGTAGAATACGATCAGCGCAAGGCCTTGGAAGGAGCGGACTTCGTATATGCCAAAAACTGGAGCTGTCCGGGTGTGACACAGCCAGCCGACTACGGCAAGATCCTCTCACGGGACATGGGCTGGACCATCGACGCGGAGCACATGAGCTGGACCAACGACGGCTATTTCATGCACTGTCTGCCCGTCCGTCGCGGCCTCATCGTCACCGATGACGTGATCGAGGGACCGCATTCGCTCGTCATTCCAGAGGCTGCCAACCGTGAGATCAGTGCAGAAGTGGTGCTGAAAAGGGTGTTGGAGAGCCTGTGACGGACCATCTCCCCCGCCTCCGTCTAAAGGCGGAGCGAACAACGAAACACATCTTAATCATATACAGACATGAAAAAAATTGGGCTAATCATGATCCTATGGACCATCGCATGGATGGTTCAGGCACAGTCGATCACAGGCTCCTGGCACGGCAAATTGGATGTCGGAGGGCAGCAGCTGGGTGTTGTCTTCAACCTCTCCACCGACTCCGGAGGCAAGGCACAATGCACGATGGACGTGCCCCAGCAGGGTGCGCAGGGCATTCCCGCGCGTCTAATTCATCTCTCAGCCGACTCCCTCAGCCTTGAGGTACCGCAGATCGGCCTGTCGTATGCCGGTCGGCGCGAAGGCGACGGGATCAAAGGCACGTTCCGGCAGGGTCCGGTCACGCTGCCATTGGAACTGAAACCAGGTCAGACGGCAGCCCCCAACCGGCCACAGGAGCCCAAGGAGCCGTTCCCCTACCAGCAGGAAGAGGTCTCGTTCAGCAATCCGCAGGCCGGCGCCACGCTGTCCGGGACGCTCACCTATCCCGTCGGTTACAAGCCCAGACGGCGCGTGCCCGTGGTGCTGATGGTGACGGGAAGCGGCGCGCAGACCCGCAACGAGGGTGTCTTCGATCACAAACCGTTCCTCGTCCTCGCCGATTTCTTCGCCCGAAACGGTATCGCTTCGCTGCGCTATGACGACCGCGGTACAGGCCGTTCGACCGGTCAGTTCAAGGGAGCCACGTCGGCAGACTTCGCCGAAGACGCGAAATGCGGCCTCGACTGGCTGAAGAAGAGCGGCCGGTTCGGCCCCATCGGACTGCTCGGACACAGCGAGGGCGGCCTCATCGCATTCATGATCGGCGCCCGGAAAGCGGCGGATTTCATCGTCAGCATGGCCGGACCGGGCATCAAGGGCGACACGCTGATTGCCGAACAGGCCAATGCCAACCTGCAGATATACGGCCAACAGCCCAAGCAGACGGTTGTCAACCTGCGCCGCGAGTTAGCTGCCCTGCCGCAAGACCCATGGATGAACTATTTCATCGACTGCGACCCGGCATCCTATATCCGCCAAGTGAAGATCCCGGTGATGGCCATCAACGGCAGCAAAGACCATCAGGTGCTGCCCGGGACCAATCTGACGGCGATCCGGGAACTGCTGAAAGACGCCAACCGGAAGAACCTCATCCGCGAGTATCCGGGCCTGAACCACCTGTTTCAGCACTGCACAACGGGCGGCGCCAACGAGTATTACCAGATCGAGGAGACCATGTCGCCCGAGGTGATGAAGGACATCGCCGACTGGATCCGGCAGCTGTAGTCCATCCATAAGGCATCACGCCACCGCTGATGACGCTGATGACGCAGACAGCCATGAACCAAACACACGTTCAAATCATGGCCAACGGAGCTGCGTCATGAGCGTCATCTGCGGTCGAAAAAAGAGCGATCCGCGGTAAATGTATGCTCGATCCGAGACGGAAGCATGCACTGTCAGCGG
>ONHE01000105.1 GCA_900317545.1 uncultured Prevotella sp.
GAGCTTCACAACGTCAATCTCCCTCACAACTTCGACAGCTATTACGGATACCGACAACTCAGACATGGCAACCTGCATGGTACGGCCTTGTACGAGAAAGAGTTCATTCTGTCAAAGACAGACGGCAAGCGTTACTTTCTCCAATTTGAGGGAATCGGCACCTATGCCACCATTACGCTGAACGGGCATACCTATCCCCGCACGGGCGTAGGACGTACAACCTATACGCTCGATGTGACAACGGCACTTCAGAATGGTGACAACAGATTAACTGTCAGATGCGAACACCCGGAAATGATCACGGATATGCCGTGGGTGTGTGGCGGCTGTTCGGCGGAGTGGGGCTTCTCTGAAGGCTCCCAGCCTTTCGGTATCTTCCGTCCGGTCTCTCTCATCGAAACGGCCGAAGTCTGTGTTGAGCCTTTCGGAGTGCATGTTTGGAACAATGCAGCCTGTGACAGTGTGTTTATCGAAACAGAGGTCCGCAATTACAGCACACGGCCGATGGCGGTTGAAGTCGTCAGCAAGATGAACCTGAAAAGCGGCAAACAATTTTTTCGGCTCTCCACTCCGGTTACCTTGGATCCGGGAGAAGTGAGGACCATACGTCAGCAGACGGCCATCAGCAATCCACATCTGTGGAATTTGGACGATCCATACCTGTATTCGTTGGCATCCATGCTCAAAGACTCGCAGGGCCATACGGTCGATCAGGTGACGACCGCTTTCGGAATCAGAAGTGTCAGCTGGCCTTTGCACAGAAAGGATGGAGACCATCGGTTCCTGCTGAACGGACAGCCTGTTTTCATCAACGGGACCTGTGAATACGAGCATCTCTTCGGCCAGAGCCATGCGTTCAGCCGGGAGCAGATTGCCTCGCGGGTCAAGATGATGCGTCAGACGGGGTTCAATGCTTTCCGTGAAGCGCATCAGCCCCACAATCTCTATTATCAGCAGCTGATGGATGAACAGGGCATGCTGTTCTGGAGTCAGTTCTCTGCGCATATCTGGTATGACACGCCTTTGTTCCGTGAGCATTTCAAGCAGCATCTCCGTCAATGGATCAAAGAGCGTCGAAACTCTCCAAGCATCATGCTCTGGGGGCTGCAAAACGAGAGCGTTCTGCCGAAAGACTTTGCCGAAGAGTGCTCGCAGATCATCCGGGAGATGGATCCGACCTGTGTCGATCAGCGTGCGATCACGACTTGCAACGGTGGGGAAGGTACCGATTGGAATGTGGTGCAGAACTGGAGCGGGACCTACGGTGGCAACGTGTACAACTATGACCGTGAGCTCAAGCAACCCACACAATTGCTCAATGGCGAATATGGAGCATGGCGGACGCTCGGCCTGCATGATGGTTCCAAGTATTCCGAAACGTCATTTGCCGATCTCCTGATGACGAAGGCGTTGAAGGCAGAGTCTGTCCGTGACAGTGTCTGTGGTCATTTCCAGTGGTGCTTCCTTTCGCACGACAATCCGGGACTGGTTCAGCCCGATGAGTCGATCCGGTGCATAGACAAGGTAGGCCCGTTCAATTACAAAGGCATTTTTACGATCTGGGAGCAGCCTACAGAGGTTTTCTATCGTTATCGTAACCATTATGCAGATTCGACGAAGGACACGATAACGCCCACGGCCGCAAGCCGCAACCGTGACATTGTGAAAGCTGCGCCCGGATACAACTATCTCTATCGGCTGAACTGTGGTGGCGATCGGTATGTCGATTCCTACGGTCAGACCTGGCTGCAGGATGATTCCACTTTCTCCGAATCGTGGTCCCGGCCGTTCGGTCTCAATCCTTATCTTGCCAGTCAAGGGCATCTGACGGACGATATCCAAGGGACTGCAGACGATCCGCTTTTCCAATATTTTCGCTGGGGAAAGCATCAGTTGAAATATCATTTTACGGTTCCGGACGATGGTGAATATCGCGTCGAACTTTACTTTGCGGAGCCCTGGCTCGGTGCCCGATACGGTGCAGCCATTGATTGTGAAGGGGAACGGATCTTCGATGTGGCCATCAACGACTCGGTCGTCATGGATGACTTCGATCCATGGGCAGAAGCAGGATATGCCGGAGCATGCAAGCGAACCTTCTACATCAAGACCCGTAACCGGCAGATCGACATCTCTTTCCCGGAGACAAAAGTCGGCGAAGCCGTCATTGCAGCCATTGCGATTGGGACAAAAAGTCGGTCTGAAGGCGACTATGCCGCAATGCCTTCCAAGATGAGAAAAGATTTCTGGGCCTTGCAGGACACCGATACCGTGGCAAAATATCCGAAGGCGTTGCTGCCGACGGATGTGGAGGCATTTCCGTCGGTGCGTTACAAGGAGACCGGAAAGCATGTGTGGACGGTCAATCCTGGCGTGGCACGCGACTATATGATCCGCTTCCGGTATAAGAATATCACCGGAACAGCCGTTCGGGGACGGTTGCTGATCGTAGATTCCAAGCGCACGGTGCTCGCGAACCGTGCGATGACATTCCCCGTAACGCCAAACAAGTTCAAAACCATCGGCACTACGGTCGGGACGCAGATCAATGCCGGGCAATATCAACTGACGGTCAGAGACGCCGCGGGTATAGATTTTGACTATATCGAACTACAATAATCGGAAACAGAAGGCAATGAGCTATCAAGGAATCACAATCGGACTGATGATCAGTTGTCTGCTTCCAGCTTCGCTGCATGCAGCGTCGGGGCGCGACTGGGAAAACCAGCATGTCCTTCAAATCAACAGAGAGCCGGCGAGGGCCTATTTCATTCCCTATCTTAAACATCCGGGTGACCGCCAGATGAGCTTAAACGGGAAGTGGCGGTTTCACTGGTCCCCGACACCCGAAGGCCGTATCGAGGAATTCCATCGGCCTGATTTTGACGATTCCAGATGGGCACTGTTCGATGTCCCTGCCAACTGGGAGGTCAATGGCTATGGCACACCTGTCTATGTGTCGGCGGGTTATCCGTTCCGCATCCTGCCGCCTTACGTGACGGCAGAGCCCAAGACCGACTGGACTGCCTACAAGGAGCGCAACCCCACTGGGCAGTATCGGCGCACGTTCCTATTGCCGGCTGACTGGACGGGAGCGGGTGAGACTTTCCTGCGCTTTGAAGGTGTGCAGTCGGCATTCTATGTCTGGGTCAACGGCAGAAGGGTGGGTTACAGCCAGGGATCCATGGAGCCGTCGGAGTTCAACATCACTGATGACCTGCGTCCGGGAACGAACCAGATTTCTGTAGAGGTCTACAAATACAGCGACGGGAGCTATCTGGAAGATCAGGACTTCTGGCGTTTCGGCGGCATACAGCGCGACGTGCTGCTCTATCACACGCCCGACGTGCAGATTCGTGATTTTGCCGTCCGGACCATTCCTGACAACGGGGTGGGACAGAAGGTCTGGCTGCTTCAGATAGATCCGCAATTACGCGTTTTCAGAGCTGCAACGGGGAAAGGCTTTCAGGTGCAAGCTTGTCTGCAGGATCATAAGGGTAAGGTGATAGCCACCATGCGGACCGATGCCGAGACCATCCTTGATCTGGATCATCGGGCCGTGAATATGAACACCTGGTTCCCACAACGTGGTCCTCGTAAGTTCAACCGCATGGAAGCAAAGGTGACAGATCCAATGCTTTGGACATCCGAGACTCCCTACCTCTACAGGCTGACGATCTCCTTGGAAGATTCACTCGGGAGGGTGGCTGAGCAGGTCCGGCAACGGATAGGATTCCGCTCGGTGGAGATCAAGGATGGGATGCTGCTTGTGAATGGCCGTCAGGTACGCCTGAGAGGCGTCAACCGACATGAGCATGACCCTTTCACGGCCCACGTGATGACAGAGGAGCGGATGCAGCAGGATATACGGCTGATGAAAGCGGCCAATGTCAATGCGGTCCGAACCAGCCATTATCCGAACTGTCCCCGATGGTATGAACTCTGTGACAGTGCCGGCATCTACGTCATGGACGAAGCTGACGCTGAGACGCATGGGCTTCGCGGCACGCTTGCATCATCGCCCGAATGGAACGCAGCATTCATGGATCGGGTGATACGCATGGCCGAGCGGGATAAGAATTTCACCTCCGTGATCTTCTGGAGTCTCGGCAATGAAAGCGGGTTCGGCGTCAACCAGGCTTCAATGGCCGGTTTTCTCCATACGTTTGACGCCACTCGCCCCGTTCACTATGAAGGGGCGCAGACACCTTATGTGCCGGCTCCCGACTCCCTGCCTGCCAACCGCAGGTGGACCGAGGCCACTTTTCCCCAGACAGATCCTGCCTGTGTGGATGTCATCTCGCGTTTCTATCCGCGGGTGAAGCAGGAATATCTCAATCCGGGCATACCGGAAGGATCAACGGCAGAACGGGCAGAGAATGCCCGATGGGAACATCTGGTCGATATTGCCGATCGCTCCAACGACCCCCGACCGATCCTGACCAGTGAGTATGCGCATTGCATGGGCAACGCGCTGGGCAATTTAAAGGATTACTGGGAAGAGATCTACGCGCATCGCAGACTGATGGGCGGATTCATATGGGACTGGGTCGACCAGGGCATCTATACCCGAGACCGGGGCGTCCTCTATGGCGGTGCCTTCGGTGACAAACCCTCCTCACGGGCGTTCTGCCTGAACGGCGTCATCCGGAGCAACCGGGAGGTCACGCCGAAGTATGAGGAAGTAAAGGCGATCTATGCGCCCGTGCAGTTCCGGGTGCATGGCGGTGAGATCTACGCCATCAATCGCAGTAGCCATCTGACGTTGGATGCTTACAGGTGTGAAGGGACATTCATGCTGAACGGGAAGCTGCGTCGGTCGGCCCAAGTCGCCTTTCCCACAGTCCAACCCGGTGACAGTGCCGTCATTGCACGGTGCACCGACTGGACCTACGGACAGCATCAGGATGCTCGGTTGAACCTGTATGTCCTCCAAGGAAAGGACACAGTCACCGTCCAGCAGATCGCACTGAACGACCAACTGCTGGCTTTCAATCAGAACCGGAGGGTCAAGAAAACGTTGGCGGTCGATGTGCTGAAATGGACGTGCAACTTCTTCCGGGCACCGACTGACAATGACAAGGGATTCGGCAACTGGTTAGCCAAGGACTGGAAAGAAAGTCGGCTTGATGCGCCAGAGATCATCTGCCGCTCGGCCGACGTGAAAGAATTTCGTTTTGCCCAAGGCTCCATCATCGTGAAAACTACGTTGAAGCCAAGTGATGATGGTGCTGTGGAACTGATGCAGGAATACGAATGTACGGGCCAGTTGCCGCCATTGCCCCGCTTGGGCATACAGATTGAATTGCCGAAAGCCTATGAACTGCTGACATGGTATGGCCGCGGTCCATGGGAAAGCTATCCTGATCGGAAGCAGGCTGCCCGTGTCGGTCTGTGGAACAGTTCTGTGACAGAGCAGTATACGCATTATCCACGGCCCCAGGATAGCGGTAATCATGAAGACTGCGCGATGCTTGAGCTGAAGACAAAAGGCCGCCTACCATCCACGTATGTCATCGAAGCGCTGGATGCACCGTTCAGTTTCAGTGCCTTACACTATACGGCGCAGGATATGGCTGCTGTTCTTTACGATTACCTGTTGAAGGAACGGGATGCGACCATCGTCAACATTAATTGTGCGGTATTAGGCTTGGGCAACAGCAGTTGTGGTCCCGGCGTACTGAAGAAATATGCCATCGATCCCAACCAGACCCACCGTTTGCACCTCCGGATCTACCGGAAGTAAGCCTGTAGGACCCACGAGAATATGTGGTTTTGTAACTATCTGATTTATAATAAATTATTCTGCCGTTCGCGGAGCATAGCTTTCGGCGTCCCATATGATAGCTCTTGGTTGCCCGGAGCTATCCTTTCGGCGGCCAAGAGCTATCCTCTGCGGACGGCAGACTATAACTCTGTGTTTAGGGGGGAAAAAATGAGGGGATGAGACGGCTTCTGAGGACATGGAGAAAAGGTCTGCAGAATTGTCGCATAAGAATTTTTATTCCGCAGAGAGATCAGCTACCATTCTGCGATAGGTGGTATACATCTTGGTTCGTGAGATGAATCCGACCAGGTGTTCATTAATGTCTACGACAGGCAGATAATTTGCATCCGTCCGGTCGAATTTCTTCATGACCTCCTCCATCGGATCGTTTATGCCTAACGTAGCTGGTATCTCCGTCATGATTTGGCTGACCTTGAAGCGATGATAGAGTTCGGTGCGGAAGACGATGTGTCTGATCTTAGTGATGTCGATTTCACCCTGAAGTTTGCCGGCACTGTCAAGTACGGGCACGAAATCCGTGTAACTCTGACTGAGCACACGGATCAGCCGACCTAACTCCATGTCGGGGTCGACGGCGATATAGTCCTTCTCAACGATGCTGCTGAGATTCATCAGCGTGAGCGCGGCACGGTCTGTGTGATGGGTGATCAGTTTGCCCTCACGGGCGAGACGCATGGCGTAGATGCTGTGAGGCTCAAAAATACTGATCGTCATGACCGACACTACGGCTACGATCAGCAAGGGCATGAAGAGCTCGTAACCTCCTGTGATCTCGGCAATGAGGAAGATGCCCGTCAGCGGCGCATGCATTACGCCGGCCATGACACCCGCCATGCCAAGCAGAGTAAAGTTCTTTTCAGGGATGTAAACACCGATCTGATTGATGTTCCACAAGCGGGCGAAGAGGAATCCGGAGAACCCTCCGATGAACAGGGATGGCGCGAAGGTTCCTCCGCAGCCGCCTGCGCCGTTGGTGGCCGATGTGGCAAAGACCTTCGTCAGAACGACTAAGGCAACATAGATCACCAACAACTCGCCGTGGCCGTAGAAGAGAGAGTTGTTGAGAATGCTGTTCCAGTCGGCCTCCGTCTTACCATTGATGAGGATGTTGAGTGCATGATAGCCTTCGCCATAGAGTGAAGGAAAAAGGAAGATGAGTGAACTCAGGATCAGTCCGCCTAACACTAACTTGGTGTAATTATAGTTTTTCAGCCTTGCGAAAACATTCTCACAGGCCGTCATGGCACGCATGAAGTAGAGGCTGGTCAGTCCGCAGAAGAGTCCTAAGAGTATGCATGCGGGGATGCGGTCTACAGCCCAGGCACTGTCGAGATGGAAGGCGAACAGTGAATCGCTGCCAGCAAAGATGTAGCTGAAGCAGGTGGCGGTGACGCAGGAGATCATGATGGGCATCAGGGAAGCCATTGTCAGGTCGACCATCAGCACCTCGAGGGTGAAAACGAGGCCTGCAATAGGTGCCTTGAAGATGCCGGCTATGGCCGCCGCGCCGCCGCATCCGACAAGCAGCATCAGCGTCTTGTTGTCCATCTTGAACAGTTGTCCGAGGTTGGATCCTATCGCCGATCCCGTCAGAACAATCGGAGCCTCGGCTCCAACGGATCCTCCGAAGCCGATGGTGATGGCGGATGCGATGACCGATGACCAGCAATTGTGAGCCCGGAGGTGGGATCGCTTGGTAGAAATCGCATAAAGCACGCGGGTGATGCCGTGCGAAATGTTGTCACGCACGATATAGCGGACAAATAGGGAGGTCAAATAGATGCCGACAACGGGAAAGAGCAGGTACAGGAAGTTGTACGTGCTGTCATTGAATCCGTCAATGAGTAAGGTCTGGATCTGGGAAATGAGAAAATGCAGAAAGAGCGCCGCAACAGATGCGAAGAATCCAATGATAAAGGCAAGGACCAGCGTCATCTGGCTGTCGGAAATATGAGTGTTCCTCCAGTCGATGACTTTTTGCATCAGCGTTTTTTGCATATCCACAGTCTCTTCCATTGCTCTTATTTGCGTATAATCTTGACAGTGCCGTCCTGGGACAGCTTGATGATGCTGGAAGGAGTGTGGGGCTTATGCTCCTGCCGTCTGGACCAGCATGCATAATCCACGGCTTCAAGGATTTCTGGACTGATGTCACAGTAGTTGGAAGCTGCCGGTTCGCCACTGATGTTGGCACTTGTGCTCACTAAAGCTTTCTGAAACCGATAACACAGCTCATGGGAGAACTTCTCCTTGGTGATGCGCATGGCAATGCTTCCATCTTCGGCTATCAGGTTTGGAGCAAGATTGCACGCTCCGTCGAGGATGATCGTAGTGGGCTTGGTGGCTAAATCCAAGATGTCCCAAGCAACGGGGGGAACATCCCGAACGTATCGCTGCAGGCGAGCATCAGAGTCGACAAGACAGATCAGAGCCTTCGAGTCGTCCCGACGCTTGATCTTGTAGACCTTCGATACGGCCTCTGTGTTCGTGGCATCGCAACCGATTCCCCAAACCGTATCGGTGGGATAGAGAATCACGCCACCTGCTTTAAGCACTTCAATAGCTTTGCGAATATCTTCTTCTTGTGTCATGTCTATTACCTTAAATGATTGTTTTCAATATTTCTATTGCCATTCAGGAAGTCCTTGGCGTTCATCCTCTTTTTGCCGGACAACTGCAACTCGAGGATCTCAAGCTGTTCGTCGGCTGTCGAGACGAACAGGCGGTTGCGCTCGGTCGTGATTCCGCCGGGAAGGTCTGTGGCTTTTAAGCCGGTGAGCGCAGCCTTCTGGATTTTGAGGACGGTGGTTCTGTCACAGTCGGAGATTTCACACCAGGCACCGGGATAGGGGGACAGGCCACGAATGAAGTTGTAAATGCTCCTTGCAGGCTGCTTCCAGCAGATCCGACAGGTATCCTTGAATATCTTGGGAGCAGTTTTCAGCTCAGCGTTGTCCATTGACTGCACTTTCAGAAATGCGTCTTGATCCATGCTCGGAACAGAGCCGTCATTGGCTAGCATCATGTCTATGGTTTCGAGACAAGCCTCTGCGCCCAAGTGCATCAATCCGTCATATACATACTCAACGTCTGCATCGACGGGGATGGCAAATTTCTTTTGGAGAATGATTCGGCCGGTATCGATCTGGTGGTCGAGAAAAAAGGTGGTCACGCCCGTTTCTTTTTCACCATTGATGACAGCCCAGTTAATGGGGGCCGCGCCCCGATACTGTGGGAGTAAGGCCGCATGGACGTTGAAGGTTCCATAGACGGGCATCGCCCAGACCACTTCCGGTAACATGCGGAAAGCCACGACCACCTGCAAGTCAGCATGATAGGATCGCAGTGATTCAATAAACGATGGATCCTTCATCTTATCAGGTTGAAGCACTGGAAGCCCTTGTGATAGGGCATATTTCTTAACTTCGGAGGGTTGTAGGGTATCCTGATGTCTGCCGACGGGCTTGTCGGGCTGGGTCACAACGGCAACTACATGGTATCCACCTTCAACAAGTCTGCGAAGTGATTCTACCGCAAACTCCGGGGTTCCCATAAAGACAATCCTTAAATCTTGCTTGTTCATGAATGCTAAAATACTTGTATTTTATATCCGATCGTGACGAACCCACCCATGAGCGATGCGTCCTTGAGTATCTGCTTGGCTCGGTCAGACTTGGCAATCTTGGGAAATGAATAGTTGAATTGTGCGCTGATGGCCAATCGCCCAATATCAATGCCGATGCCGGCAGGTATGGTAATGGCCCCCTTGTTCAGCTCGTCGCTGATGTCAACTCCATTTGCCTTGGCCCAAACAAGGCGTCCCATATGAAGCCCTGTGAAGATATTCATGTGATTGCCGATATACCATTTGAACAGATAATCCATGTTTATATAATTCAGATTATAGTTGGAGTCGCGTTGATTGAGATCGTTGTCGACTTTATTGGCACCTTCCATCGAAAACGTAAGCGCTGTTTCAAAGGAAAAATGGGGGGAAAAAAAGACCTCAATGCCGGTTCCTCCGACAAAACCAGGCTTGTACTCGCAGTTGAGGGAAGAAAATCCAGTGTATGCAGCACCGGCTTTCGGGGTGAAAAAAATATCCCATGGCTCATGCTTCTGACCCATTATATGCCCGATGGAGGCAATGAAAATAACGCCTAAAAGAAGAACTCTTTTCATAGAAATATGTGTTATTTTTCGCAAAGGTACAACTTTTTGTTAAAACACGGGTTGTTTGCGCTTACTTTTTTAGCTACCTTCGTGCGGTCAGAAGCATTGCTTGTCAGCCTTCTGAAGATGAAATTTGCAACACGTGAACAGTCTTTCGTATAAAAGGGTACGGTTTTCCGTTCAATACAGAAAC
>ONHE01000160.1 GCA_900317545.1 uncultured Prevotella sp.
GGAGAATAGCTTTGGGCTGACAATATGATTATTCGGGAGGGGCTGTAACAATCGTTTCGGAGTGGCATGACCAATGGGCGGACCTGCGAAAAGATCGTTCCGGCATCAAAAAATATCGCCCATTATGATTCACATCATAACGGGCGGTTAACTTATTGATTGTAGATTTATCCGTATGAAGCGGATTTGATTATGAATATCTGAGTATTCGTCCCGGGCGGATCCTGGCGTTTCGCGTCAGGTGATTTAGCTTGCAGAGCTGTTCGACGGTCACGCCACGCTTCTCGGCGATAGAGGACAACGTCTCTCCAGATGCCACCTTGTGATAGAGTTTCTCTCCTTCGTCTGCGGCAGAGATGCCGTTGCTGGCCAGTTCTCCTGTGACCTCTTCGGGCGAGTAGCTGCCGTTGCCGATCTTTCCGCGCAGTCTTGTAGCCTCTGCAGACTCATGGTCGTAGGTGTGTTTTGTGAAGAAGTAAGTGTCGGCAGTGATATCCTGCGCGCGGAAATCGAAGAATAGAGCCGGGTTGAGCGCCATTCCGCAGAGTCTGGTTTCGAAATGCAGGTGCGATCCGGTGCTTCTTCCAGTGTTACCGCCTAATCCGATGGGGTCGCCCGCCCGCACGTCTTCATTTTCCTTAACGAGCTGCTCAGAGAGGTGTCCGTATATCGTCTCGAGTCCGTTGGGATGCCTGATGACGACGTATTTGCCGTAGCCTCCGCGCTCGTATCTGACTATTCGCACCTTCCCTGACCATGCAGCGCGGATGGTGTCACCGATATAGACCTTGATGTCCAATCCTTTGTGTTGCCGTCCCCATCGTGGTCCGAAGTTGGAAGTAATGACCCGGCTTGGTGTGGGCATACAGAAGTGGCGCAGATTGATGCGGAATGAATCGGGTACGGAAGTGATTTGGTGAACGGTCTTGTTATCCCATTCTTCATATAATGATGCTGCGGGAGACAGGCTGTTCTCCCTGTCGATGAGATTCCGAAGTGCTAAGGTGTCTACAGCTTTCATTTTCCGGTCAACCGGAGCTTGTCTGGCGAGCAGGTCCTGTGCTGCTGCGGTGAGTGATGATGCGATAAATAGAGTAATGATACTAAAAGTTCTTATCGTTCTTTCGTAATTCATATTCCTTTGTTTTCAGGTTTAAAGCCATCCAGGAAACGGATTGTTTCCGGAGCAAAAATCATTGCTGAATGATACAAAAATCCAGCAATTCATCAAAAGACGCTTCAAAGATAACAAAAAAATTACAATTCTGTTAAGTTCTTAACAGTTTTTAGGGTCAGTTTAACACAGTTGAAATCTATTCATTCGCTGTTTTCAGCCCTTTTTATCAACTGATAGTGCCCCAATCGATGTTTGTCTTTTTTAACGTTTTGAGCCTGTTCCAGATCAGGCGGTAGGTGGCTTTCTCGCAGTCGGGGTCATCGTCGACGATGCGCTGTGCCTGCTCGCGCGCCAGCTGGACGATCTGTCCGTCGCGGGCGATATCGGCAATCTTCAGGTCGAAAGCAATGCCGCTCTGTTGCGTCCCCTCCAGATCGCCTGGTCCGCGGAGCTTCAGGTCGGCCTCTGCGATCTGGAAACCGTCGTTGGTGTCACACATGATGTCGATGCGCTTGCGGGTTTCTTCCGAAAGCTTATAAGAGGTGACGAGGATGCAGAAGCTCTGTTCGGCTCCGCGTCCCACGCGTCCCCGGAGCTGGTGGAGCTGTGAGAGTCCGAACCGCTGTGCGTCCAGGATCACCATGACTGAGGCGTTCGGTACGTTCACGCCGACCTCGATGACGGTCGTGGCGACGAGGATCTGCGTCTCTCCGCTGACAAACCGCAGCATCTCGGCTTCCTTGTCCTTTGGCTTCATCTGTCCGTGGACTTTGCTGAGGCAGAATTCTGGAAACACCTCTTTCAGTGCCTCGAATCCTTCCTCGAGGTTTTTCAGATCGCTCTTCTCGCTCTCCTTGATGAGCGGAAACACGATGTAGACCTGCCGTCCCTGTCGGATCTGCTTGCGGATGCCCTCATAGAGGCTTGTCATCTGATTGTCAAACTTGTGGATCGTCTGTATGGGCTTGCGCCCGGGCGGCAGTTCGTCGATCACACTGACATCCAGATCGCCGTAGATTGTCATGGCCAAGGTGCGCGGGATGGGCGTTGCGGTCATGACGAGGATATGGGGCGGGTTCTCGCTTTTGTTCCAGAGCTTGGCGCGCTGTGCCACGCCGAAGCGGTGCTGCTCATCTATGACGGCCACTCCGAGCTTCGCAAAGCGCACCGGGTCTTCGATGATGGCAT
Source organism: uncultured Prevotella sp. (assembly GCA_900317545.1). GTDB lineage: Bacteria > Bacteroidota > Bacteroidia > Bacteroidales > Bacteroidaceae > Prevotella. Next base: position 2,306 of record ONHE01000160.1, read on the forward strand.
GCGTGCCGACCAGAATGTTGACCGATCCGTCGAGGAGTCCGTCGAGCAGTGCCTGTCGTTTCTTGCCCTTGACGACGCCCGTGAGCAGTTCGACGCGCAGGTTCATCCCGCTCAAGAAAGCCTTCAGCGTGGCTAAGTGCTGCTCGGCGAGGATTTCGGTGGGGGCCATCAGGCAGGCTTGGAAGCCGTTGTCGATGGCGATCAGCATCGTCATGAGGGCGACGAGTGTCTTTCCGGAGCCCACATCGCCTTGCAACAGTCGGTTCATTTGCCTTCCGTTGGCCATGTCGGCGCGTATTTCGTGCATCACGCGTTTCTGCGCACCGGTGAGCGGAAACGGCAGGTGATGGTGGTAGAATTCGTTGAACTGGTCGCCGACACGCTGGAAGATGTAGCCCCGGAACTTGCGGCGGTGGTCGCTGGCGTAGCGCAGGATGTTGAGTTGGACATAGAACAGCTCCTCGAACTTGAGCCGGTAGCGGGCGCCTTGCAGTTCGTCGGCGTTGGCAGGGTAGTGGATGTGGCGCAGCGCCTCGTCCCTGCTGACGAGGTGGAGGGGTCCGGTGATGAACGGAGGCAGGGTCTCAGGCATCGGCGCGGGAATCTTCTCAAGCAGCGTCTTGACGATTTTCTCGAGTGCGCGCGATTGAAGGCCGAGCCTTTTCATCTTCTCCGTGGTGATGTAATAGGGCTGGAGGCCCATCCCCGAGAGCTGGAGCGAGGAGGCTTCGTCGATGTCCGGGTGGGCGATCTGATAGCGCCCGCCGTATACTGTGGGCTTTCCGAAGACGATATAGTCGACCCCTACTTTATAATTGTTATAGATATACTGTCCGCCGCTGAACCATACGAGGTCGACGATGCCGTGCCCGTCGGTGAAGTGGGCCACGATCCGCTTCTTCCGGAGCCCCATGGCATACTCGTCGAAGCTGAGGATCCGCCCTGCCATCTGCACGAATGGCATGTCGGCCGAGAGTTCGTCCGCAGTGTAGACCCTGCTGCGGTCGACGTATTTATAGGGATAATATTCGAGCAGGTCACACCATGTCCGGACGTTGAGTTCTTTGTTCAACGTCTCTTTGCGCTTGGGTCCTACGCCCGGCAGGTACATGATGTCCTGATCGAGAAGACTGTTCATCATTTATTATCCATTAGGCTTCATTCATCATTCCGAATGTATCCGAGGAGAGCGGAAGATGCTTCAGATGACAGGATCATGCTTGCTGTATGATCCATGACAGACTAACGCTTCGGCGACAATGAGGTCAAAGGGTGTGGTGATCTTGATGTTCTCGCGGTTGCCCTCCACCATGGCGACGGAGCATCCGAGGGCTTCCACGACCGAGGCATCGTCGGTGAACGACTCCCGGTAAGGCTGTTCGAAGGCGCGCTTGAGCAGTTGGATGTCAAACGTCTGCGGTGTCTGGACGGCACGGAACTCGCTGCGGAGCACGTTTTGCCCGTGTCCTTCGTTGTCGACATGGCGCAGCGTGTCCGTGACAGGCATCACGGGAATGGCCGCATACTCATCTTTGGCCGCGTCATAGCAGCGGGCGATGGTGTCAATCGATACGAAGGGGCGGACGCCGTCGTGAATGCCGACCACCCCTTCTGCGTCGTCGGGGATGAGCGCCAGTCCGTTGCGTGACGACTCGAAGCGCGTGGCACCGCCGTCGGCCACCCGATGCGGGATGTCGAATCCCTGCTCCCGGCAGAGCGACTGCCAGTAAGCCTGCTGCTCGCGGGGCAGCACAAGGATGATCTGCAGGTCGCTGCTGAAGTCGTGGAAACGCTCAATGGTGCGCATGAGTACGGGTTTTCCGCCCACCGGAATAAACTGTTTCGGGATCTTCGAGCCCATGCGCAGGCCCTTCCCGCCGGCTACGATGATCACATAGTCCATGGCTGGTTGTCACAAAAGTATCGTTTGGCAGCGCCAAAGCGCTCTTCCGGCCGCTCCGGATGTATCCTTTTCATGCTCCGGAAGATCGCTTCGCGCTCGCCGTCATTGCCATCCCATGAGTTGGGCATACTGCATTCCCACCTGCAGCTGCCGCACTTGGTCTTCGCCGACGAAGAGGGAGAGCAGCGTGTAGGCGTAGGGGAGTGAGGCTGCGGGGCCTTTGCCGGTGATGATGTTGCCGTCGACGGTGACCAATTCGGCGGTATATTCCGCTCCGTCCAGATATTTCTCGAATCCCGGAGAGCATGTGGCGCGCTTCCCGCGGAGTATTCCGAGGCTTCCGAACACCATCGGCGCGGCGCAGATAGCAGCCACGCGGCGTCCGCGCTCATACTGGTCGAGCAAGGCGCGGCGCACGCCGTCGTGCGCATTCAGGTTAGTAGAGCCGGGCAGACCACCCGGGAGCATCAGCAGGTCGGCATCTGCGTAGTCGGCCGGACTGCCGAACACGAGGTCGGCCTTGACCGTCACGCCGTGCGATGAGGTCACCCACTCCGATGAGGAGATGCTTACGGTCTTGACATCCACCCCACCTCGGCGCAGAATATCTACAGGCGCCAAAGCCTCGATCTCCTCGAAGCC
>ONHE01000053.1 GCA_900317545.1 uncultured Prevotella sp.
AGCTATCATATGGGCCGCCTAAACGATAGCTTTTGGCCGCCGAAAGCTATCATATGAGCCGGAGGCATTTTTACTTCGTCTTTCAAGGAGTTGCGGGATGAGCGTAAAGTATTTATTCATAGTGAGTTGAAGGTGTTGGTTGATGATGATGGAGATGAGGGGATGAGTAGATGAATAGGGTGATGGGGGATGATGGAGATGAGGGGATGAGTAGATGAATAGGGTGACGGGGGATGATGGAGATGAGGGGATGAGTAGATGAATAGGGGGAGGGTGGGATAAACAAAAAAATCCCGCGGACATTACGTCTGCGGGATTTTGGCATTCTTGCGCTTCAGGATGGGCTTGAACCAACGACCCCATGATTAACAGTCATGTGCTCTAACCAACTGAGCTACTGAAGCAGTTTGCCTGATTGCGGGTGCAAAGGTAAGGACTTTATTGGAAATCTCCAAACTTTTTTCGTGTTTTTTTTCGATTTCGCAAAAAAAAGATTGCTTGGGTGGCGCGTTCGTTCCGTTGAGGCGGACGATGCTCGGAGCGTGAAAAAAACTTATTTGCGGCTGGAAGTCATGATATTTTCTTATCTTTGCAAAAAATTTAAGTGCGATGATGAGAAAAATGTTTTTCTATATCCTGCTGTCTGTTCTCGGCTTTGCGCCGGTCCATGCGCAGCGCAAAGACCATAACTTCGAAGTGGCCAAAAACCTTGAGGTGCTCAACACGATCTATAAGCAGCTCGACATGATGTATGTGGACACGCTCGACGCCAACGAGGTGCTCGGCACGGGAATCGAGGCCATGCTGCGCTCGCTGGATCCTTATACGGTCTACTATCCGGAGGACAAGGTGCGTGACCTGAAGTCGATGATCACGGGAAACATGGGAGCCGGCATCGGCTCGCTGATCCGATACAACTCGCAGATCAAGAATGTGGTGATCGATGAACCCTATGCCGGTATGCCCGCGGCAGAGGCTGGGCTGAAGAAGGGTGACATCATACTGAGCGTGGATGACGAGCCGATGGCCGGAAAGGACAATGAATATGTGAGCAAGCACTTGCGCGGCGATGCCGGAACGAGCTTTATCCTCAAGGTGAAACGACCCTCGACGGGCAAGATCCTCAAGATGAAGATCACGCGCAAGGCCATCGTCATGCCTGCCGTGCCTTATTATGGAATGCAGAAGAACGGCATCGGCTACATCAATCTGAATTCTTTCACCGAGGGATGCGCGAAGGAAGTGCGTCGCGCTTTTGTCGAACTGCGCAACCAGGGCATGAAGGGACTGGTGCTGGATCTGCGCGGCAACGGCGGCGGATCGGAACAGGAGGCGGTCAGCATCGTCAACATGTTCGTGCCGAAAGGCAAGCTCATCGTCTCGAACCGGGGCAAACTGGCCCGCGTCAACCGTGACTACAGGGCCACGGTGGAGCCGGTAGACACGCTGATGCCGATTGTCATCATGGTCAACGGCGGCACGGCGAGCTCCAGCGAGATCACGAGCGGCGCCCTGCAAGACCTAGACCGGGCCGTCATCCTCGGTACTCGGACCTACGGGAAGGGGCTGGTCCAGATGACCATGGACTTGCCTTACAACGGTCAGCTGAAACTCACGACCAACAAATACTACATCCCCAGCGGACGCTGCATACAGGCCATCAACTACCGGCATGCCCGCGGCGGATATACGGAGCATGTGGCAGACTCGCTCACAAAGGTCTTCTATACCTCGCGCGGACGGGAAGTCAGAGATGGAGGAGGCATTCTGCCGGATGTCGAAGTGCAGCCCGACTCGCTGCCTAACATCGCCTATTATCTTTCCGCGATGAAGGACTCTAACGAGGTGTTGCTCAATTACGAGGTCGATTACATAGCCCGTCATCCGACCATCGCACCTCCGTCGGAGTTCGAGTTGAGTGATGCCGACTATGAAGAGTTCAAGCAGCGCGTCGTGAAAAGCGGTTTCAAATATGATCCCGAGAGTGAGAAGGGATTGGAAAACCTGATCAAGATCGCTCGTTTCGAAGGTTACTACGATGAGGCCGAGGCTGAGTTTGAGGCGTTGGAGCGAAAGTTGAAACACAACGTGGCAAAGGATCTCGACTACAACAAGGAAATGGTCAAGCAGGTGATCGAGAATGATCTCGTGGCTGCCTACTATTTCCAGCGCGGCACGGTGGAGAATATGCTCCGCAAGGACAAGCAGTTTAAGGCAGCCATGGAACTGATGGGCGACCTGCCCCGCTATCGCCAGTTGCTCCAACCTGCAAAGAAAGGAAAGTAGGGCACAGTGGAGCGCGCTGGCCGAAAGGCTCTGGCGGCACCGACACAGGTTGTCTGTAACTCCCGCTGAGCCGTTCTGCACGACTGGTCGGTCATCGGAATGCCATTTAGGGTATAATCGTTTGAAAATGTGATGAAAATCATCTTTTTATTTGGAAGTTGCTGGATTTTTTCGTAATTTTGCAGCGTTCAGTGGAATGAGGGGCTCACGAGAGCTCCTCATTTTGTATTAATATAACACGTATGATTGACAAAAACGTCGTAAAAAACATCGTTGAAGATTGGCTGAAAGACAAGGAATATTTCCTCGTAGACATCGAAATCAGCCAGGAAGACAAGATCGTTGTGGAAATAGATCACGCTGATGGTGTATGGATTGAAGACTGTGCGGATCTGAGCAAGCATATTGAAGACCGTCTGGACAGAGAGGACGAGGATTATGAATTAGAGGTAGGCTCGGCCGGATTGGGTCAGCCGTTCAAGGTGTTTCAGCAATATGTGAACAACATCGGCCATGAAGTGGAGGTGATGGATGCCGACGGAAAAAAGTTCAAGGGTATCCTCAAGCAGGTAGACGGCGACGACTTTACGGTCACGGTCACTGAGCGCGTGCGTGAGGAAGGCAAGAAGCGGCCTGTTAAGAAGGATGTGGACCACCTCTTTCACATCGATCAAGTGAAATATACTAAATACATTATAAGTTTCAAATAAGCTATGGCAGCAAGAAAAAATGATGAGGAACAAGTCAGTTTGATTGACACCTTCCGCGAGTTTAAGGAAACGAAGAACATCGATCGCACGACACTTGTCAGCGTCCTGGAAGAAAGCTTCCGCAACGTGTTGGCAAAGATCTATGGCAGTGATGAGAACTTTGACGTGATCATCAACCCTGATAAAGGCGACTTTGAGATCTATCGCAACCGCACGGTCGTAGAAGACGGCGAGGTGGAAGATGAAAACAAGCAGATCTCCTTGAGCGAAGCGCGCAAGATAGAACCTGATTACGAGGTCGGTGAGGATGTCTCTGAGAGTGTCAACTTTGCCAAGTTCGGGCGCCGCGCCATCTTGACACTCCGTCAGACGCTGGCTTCCAAGATCCTCGAATTGGTCCACGACTCACTCTATAATAAATATAAGGATCGCGTGGGACAGGTGATAGCCGGTGAGGTCTATCAGGTGTGGAAGCGCGAGGTGTTGCTTGTCGACGACGAGAACAACGAGCTGATCCTGCCCAAATCAGAACAGATTCCCTCAGATCAGTATCGCAAGGGAGAGACGGTGCGTGCCGTCATCGCTCGCGTAGACAATGAAAACAACAATCCTAAGATCATCCTGAGCCGCACGAGCCCCGTCTTTCTCGAGCGATTGTTGGAGGCCGAGGTGCCCGAGATTGCTGACGGACTTATCTCAATCAAGAAGATCGCGCGCATGCCAGGTGAGAGGGCGAAGGTCGCCGTGGAAAGTTACGATGACCGGATCGATCCCGTAGGAGCCTGCGTAGGTGTCAAGGGCAGCCGCGTGCATGGCATCGTGCGTGAGCTGTGCAATGAAAATATCGACGTCATCAACTATACCTCCAACACGAAACTGTTCATCCAGCGTGCCCTGAGTCCCGCAAAAGTGAGCAGCATCAACATTGACGAGGTCAACCACAAGGCTGAAGTCTACCTCCAACCCGAGGAAGTCAGCCTCGCCATAGGTCGTGGCGGTCTGAACATCAAGTTGGCTTCCATGCTGACCGAATATACGATCGATGTCTTCAGAGAGGTCTCCGAGAGCGAGTCCGATGAAGATATCTACCTGGATGAATTCGCAGACGAGATCGATCAGTGGGTGATCGATGCCATCAAGCGCATCGGACTCGATACGGCGAAGTCTGTGCTGAACGCTCCCAGAGAGATGCTTGTCGAGAAAGCCGATCTTGAAGAGGAGACCGTGGACCATGTCCTCAACGTGCTGCGAGCAGAGTTCGAAGGTTGACACACGATGCGTGATACACCGCCGGTGATCCTTTCCGGCAGTGCCGCACGGTAGTGTACGGAGAATTGTGAAACGTGAATTATGAATTAAAGGTATATATGAGCATCAGATTAAACAAAGCATTACGTGAATTAAACATAGGACTTCAAACGGCAGTTGAGTTCTTGGAGAAGAAGAGTGAACTGGGTGAGGTGAAAGCGGAACCGAGCTTCAAGCTCAACGAAGAGCAGTATCATGCCCTCGTTGTGGCTTTCAGGCAGGATGCTGAAATCCATAGTCAGGCCGAAAAGCTCATCATGCGCAGGCCGAAAGAAAAAAAGCGCGCACCGGAACCACAGGACCATCGTGCCGAGAGCCTGCTCACTTCGAAACCCCATCAGCAGTATAAGCCGCTGGGGAAGATCGATCTGGACAGCATCGGAAAGAAAAAGAGCGAGATGAAAGAGTCTGTTGCTCCAGAACCGGAAAAGAAAGAAGCGGAAAAGGCTGCTGCCGTCAGTCCCGCACCTTCGTCACCTCAGGTGCAGCAGGAAGAGCCTGCTGCCCCGGGCATGGTTGAAACTCCGGCGCAGGAAACCGTAGCTCCGGCTGTTCCAAAAACGCCGGCTGCCGCGCCTGAAGCACCCGTCTCCGTCCCCCAGACCGCTGCTCCGGAGCCCTCAAAGGAAGTGGCTGCTGCACCCGAAGCACCTGCTGGCGGAGAGCAGAAAACCGAGACGCCGGCACAGAAGAGTGAATCTTCCGGCCCCGAAATATTCCAGTTGAGCAGCGAGAAGAAAATGCTCAATAAGCCAGGCGTCAACGTTCTCGGCCACATAGACCTCGCCGCTATCAACCAAAGCACGCGTCCGAAGAAGAAATCCAAGGAAGAACGCCGCAAGGAACGTGAGGAGAAGGCTCAGCAGCAACATGCCGGCGAGCGAAAAAAACGGCAGCGCATACGCAACGAACGTGTGGACATCACGGCCGCAGCTAATCAAGCCAACGCCAATGCAGGCAACAAGAACAACGCTTCCAACAAGAAAAACAAAAATCGCAAACGCAATCAGAAACCCTTAGAGGTGGATGACGAGGCCGTAGCACGCCAGGTAAAGGAGACGCTCGCACGGTTGACCAACAAGCAGAACCTCAACAAGAAGGGTGCCAAATACCGTAAGGAGAAGCGCGAGGCCGTTCAGGAGAAGCTCAATGAGGAGGCACGCGCAGAACGCAAGGAAAGCAAGACGCTGAAGCTCACAGAGTTTGTGACTGTCAGTGAGTTGGCAACGATGATGAACGTCAGTGTCACTCAGGTCATCAGTACGCTGATGGGCGTGGGTATTATGGTGTCCATCAACCAGCGCTTGGATGCTGAGACGATCAACTTGGTGGCTGAAGAGTTCGGCTTCAAGACCGAATATGTCAGTGCCGAAGTGCAGGAAGCGGTCAGCGAGGAAGTTGACGACGAGAGCGATCTTGAGCCACGTGCTCCGATCGTAACCGTCATGGGACATGTCGATCATGGTAAGACATCGCTGCTTGACCATATCCGCAACACCAACGTGATTGCCGGTGAGGCCGGAGGAATCACGCAGCATATCGGTGCGTATGGTGTCACACTGAAAAACGGACGTAAGGTTACGTTCCTCGATACGCCAGGTCACGAGGCATTTACCGCCATGCGCGCCCGAGGTGCACAGGTCACCGACATCGCCATCATCATCATCGCGGCCGACGATTCGGTGATGCCGACCACCAAGGAAGCCATCGCTCATGCACAGGCTGCAGGTGTTCCGATGGTCTTCGCCATCAACAAGATCGATAAGCCCGGTGCCAATCCGGACAAGATACGTGAAGACTTGGCCAACATGAACCTGCTTGTCGAAGAGTGGGGCGGTAAATACCAGTGTCAGGAAATCAGTGCCAAGAAAGGCATCGGCGTCGATGAACTGATGGAAAAGGTACTCTTTGAGGCTGACATGCTCGATTTGAAGGCCAACCCCAACCGTCGTGCGTCCGGTACGATCATTGAGTCTTCATTGGACAAGGGTCGAGGCTACGTGAGCACCGTCTTAGTTGGCAACGGCACGCTCAAGGTCGGCGACTTTGTCATTGCAGGCACCAGCTGGGGGCGCATCAAGGCTATGTTCAATGAACGTAACCAGCGCATCCAGAGTGCAAAGCCCGCCGAGCCTGCCATCATCTTAGGTCTCAACGGCGCTCCGACGGCCGGTGACATCTTCCATGTCATGGAGACGGAGCAGGAAGTGCGTGAGATTGCCAGCAAACGGGAACAGTTGCAGCGCGAGCAAGGATTGCGTACACAGAAGCGGTTGACACTTAGTGACATTTCGCATCGCATCGCTCTCGGATCCTTCAAGGAACTCAATATCATCGTCAAGGGCGATACCGACGGATCGATCGAAGCGTTGAGCGACTCCTTCCTGAATCTCTCGACCGAGAAGATCAAGGTCAACGTGATCCATAAGGCTGTCGGGCAGATCTCTGAAAACGATGTCACTTTGGCAGATGCGTCTGATGCGATCATCGTAGGATTCCAGGTTCGTCCTTCTGCTGCAGCCCGCCGGCAGGCCGAGCAGGCAGGAGTCGAGATCAATACTTATTCCGTTATCTACGACGCAATTGACGATGTGCGGTCGGCCATGGAAGGTATGCTCGACAAGGTGAAGAAGGAAGTGATCACCGGACAGATAGAGGTGCGTCAGGTCTTCAAGATTTCGAAGGTCGGAACTGTTGCCGGTGGCATTGTCACCGAGGGCAAGGTTCACAGCAAGGACAAGGTTCATGTCGTCCGCGACGGTATCGTTGTCCGGACCGCAGACATCAGCGCGCTGAAACGTTACAAGGATGACGTGAAGGAAGTCGTGACCGGCCTTGAGTGTGGAATCAGTCTCGTCAACTTCAATGACATCCAGGAGGGTGACATCCTTGAGACGTTCACCGAGATCGAAGTGGAGCAGAAACTCTGACAAAGAACCGACACGGGCGTCCGGAAGTACAGCTCTTTGACATAAGGAAAATAGGAACGTAATGGATTGCGTTCCTATTTTGCTAACAAATGTTACCTTTTCCGCATTTGGTATTCTATTTGCTGGCATATTATTAAATAAACTATTGACGAATCATGGCAGACAATCATAAAAACGAGTTTGTAAAGGAGGTGGCCGAAAAGAAATATGAATTCGGTTTCACCACAGACGTACAGACAGAAATCATCCCCAAGGGCCTCAATGAAGATGTGGTCCGCCTGATCTCCAAAAAGAAAGGCGAGCCCGACTGGCTTCTTGATTTCCGTCTGAAAGCTTATGAATATTGGAAAACCCTGACATTGCCCACTTGGGGGCATGTGCATGTTCCGGAGATTGATTACCAAGACATTTCCTACTACGCAGATCCCATGGCGAAGAAGCCGAAGAACAAGGAGATCGATCCGGAGTTGGAAAAGACGTTCGACAAACTTGGCATTCCGCTTGAGGAGCGACTGGCTCTCAGCGGCACAGCCGTCGATGCCATCATGGACTCCGTGTCCGTCAAGACCACCTTCAAGAAACAATTGGCGGAGAAAGGCATCATCTTTTGTTCCATCGGAGAGGCTGTTAAGAACCATCCTGACTTGGTCCGCCAGTATCTTGGATCAGTGGTTCCCTACCGTGACAACTTCACCGCGGCACTCAACAGTGCCGTGTTCAGCGACGGTTCCTTTGTCTACATTCCCAAGGGCGTGCGCTGTCCGATGGAGCTGAGCAGCTATTTCCGTATCAACGCACGCAACACTGGGCAGTTTGAACGGACTCTGATCGTGGCCGATGATGATTCTTATGTGAGCTACTTAGAGGGCTGTACGGCGCCTATGCGTGACGAAAATCAGCTTCACGCAGCCATCGTCGAGATCGTCGTGATGAATCGCGCCGAAGTGAAATACTCCACAGTTCAGAATTGGTATCCGGGCGATGAGAAGGGCCGGGGCGGCGTGCTGAACTTGGTGACCAAGCGTGGTGACTGCCGCGGAGAGAGCTCCAAGCTCAGCTGGACCCAGGTTGAGACCGGTTCGGCCGTTACCTGGAAATATCCCTCCTGCATTCTCCGTGGCGACAATTCGGTAGGTGAGTTCTATTCGGTAGCGGTCACCAACAACTATCAAGAGGCCGACACGGGGACAAAGATGATCCACATGGGCAAGAATACCAAGTCGACCATCATCTCCAAAGGCATCAGCGCGGGCTACAGTCAGAATTCTTACCGTGGATTGGTGCGTGTCACAGAGAATGCCGAAAACGCCCGCAACTATTCCAGTTGCGACTCTCTGCTGTTGGGATCCGACTGTGGCGCCCATACTTTCCCCTACATGGACATTCACAATGAGACGGCCGTGATGGAGCATGAGGCCACCACCTCCAAGATCTCGGAAGATCAGTTGTTCTACTGCAATCAGCGTGGCATCCCGATGGAGGAGGCCATCGCGCTGATCGTCAATGGCTATGCGAAGGAGGTTCTCAACAAACTGCCGATGGAATTTGCCGTCGAAGCCCAGAAGTTGCTGAGCGTCTCGTTGGAGGGAACGGTTGGTTAAGAGCGTGAGAAGTTAAAATGAGGTGTGAGGAGTTAATAGCAGAGCAGGAGTCAATCAGACAAAGAGAACGGACAACTTCTGACAATTCATGTATCCCAAATGCTCGGATTTCTCTGTAAGAATGGTGAAATGAGGACAATGGCTGCAAAACGAGAAACGTGATTTGGTTATTTCCAAGTTGATCGTCTGTAGTGGAACAAGCATCGGCGCCAATCTGGCAGAAGCTCAATATGGCTCAAGCATGAAAGATTTCTTGGCTAAATGCTATATCCCCTCACACGAAAGCTCTGAAACACTGTATTGGTTGGAAATTCTAAGAAGAACAGAATTGATAACTGAAGAACAGCATTTCTCACTTCAGCGTGATTGTGAAGAGCTAAAAAAACTTCTGGTTTCTGTGACGGCAACAGTAAAAAGGAAAATTGATGAACAAAAATATAGTAATAGATAAATTAACACTCATAATTAAAAAAACGATCTCGAGATTGGAGTATGTGGGATGTATGCAATTTCATTCCTCACTCCTATCTCCTAACTCCTAACTATTATGCTTGAAGTAAAGAATCTGCATGCTTCGATTGGAGGCAAGGAAATATTGAAAGGTATAAACCTTACGGTGAATGATGGTGAGATCCATGCGATCATGGGACCCAACGGGTCGGGCAAGTCCACGCTTTCTGCCGTGCTGACGGGAAATCCTCTTTACGAGGTCACAGAAGGCTCGGCGGTCTTCAACGGCAAGGATCTGTTGGAGATGAAACCGGAGGACCGCGCCCGCGAAGGACTGTTTCTCAGTTTCCAGTATCCTGTCGAGATTCCCGGAGTGTCGATGGTCAACTTCATGAGGGCGGCCATCAATGCCAAGCGCGAGTATCAGGGGCTGGAGCCGATGAATGCTGCCGACTTCATGAAGCTCATGCGCGAGAAGCGCCAGATCATCGAGCTGGACAGCAAACTCTCCAACCGTTCGGTCAACGAAGGATTCTCCGGCGGCGAGAAGAAGCGCAACGAGATTTTCCAGATGGCTATGCTTGATCCGCTCTTGTCGATCCTCGACGAGACCGACTCCGGGCTGGACGTCGACGCGATGCGCATTGTCGCCGACGGTGTCAACAAGCTTTTCACGCCGCAGAAGTCGATCATCGTCATCACGCACTATGAACGCCTGCTCGAGATGATCAAGCCGAGCATTGTCCATGTGCTCTACAACGGACGCATCGTGAAGACCTCCGGACCGCAGTTGGCCAAGGAGATCGAGGCCCGCGGATATGATTGGATCAAGGAAGAAGCAAACGCCCAATACGGAGAATGAGATGGCCATGAACAGTGAACAGCAATACATCGACCTCTACAGCAGTGCCCGGCAGCAGCTTTTCGATCATGCCGTGCCTGCCATGAACCAGGTCCGCGACCGGGCTTTTGCTGAATTCCAGCGGCTCGGGTTCCCCTCCAAGAAGGTGGAACGCTACAAATATACGGATATCCCGAAACTTTTTGAGCCTGATTACGGCTTAAACATCAACCGTCTGGATATCCCGATCAATCCCTATGAAATCTTCAAGTGCGGCGTTCCGCATCTGAGCACCTCCCTTTATTTTGTCGTCAACGATGTCTTCTACACGAAGACGCGCCAGGCAGCCTCGCTCCCCGAGGGGGTCATCGTGGGCAACATGTCGCAGTTGGCGGCCGAAAAGCCTGAGCTGTTTGCGCGGTATTACGCGCAGATAGCCCGTGTGGAAGATGACGCCGTCACGGCCCTCAACACGATGCTGGCCCAGGACGGACTGGCTGTCTACGTGCCCAAGGGCGTCAAGGTGGACAAGGCCATCCAGGTGGTCAATATCCTCCGGTCTGACGTAGACCTGATGGTCAACCGCCGGGTGCTGATCATCATGGATGAAGGGGCGGAAGCCAAGTTCCTCTTCTGCGACGACAGCGCCGACAACCGGCACTTCCTGACCACGCAAGTCATCGAGGCTTACGTCGGCGAGAATGCCAGCCTGGATCTCTACTGTCTTGAGGAGACGCATCTGAAGAATACCCGCGTCAGCAATGTCTATGTGGAGCAGCAGGCCAACAGCCGCTTCAACCACAACGTGATCACCCTCCACAACGGCATCACCCGCAACAAGCTCGACCTTGTCCTCAAAGGCGAGGGCGCCGAATGCTGGTGCAACGGTTGTGTCATCGGCGACAAGAGCCAGCGCGTGGACAACAACACGCTGATCGATCATCAGGCTCCCCACTGTGACAGCCATGAGCTCTACAAGTATGTGCTCGACGACAAGGCGGTCGGAGCCTTTGCCGGTCGCGTGCTCGTACGCCACGACGCGCAGCAGACCAACTCTGAGGAGCGCAACCAGAATCTCTGTGCTTCGTCTCAGGCACGCATGTACACGCAACCGATGCTGGAGATTTACGCCGACGATGTCAAGTGCTCCCACGGCTGCACGGTGGGCCAGTTGAACGATGCGGCGATGTTCTACATGCGGCAGCGCGGCATCGATGAGAAGGAGGCCAAGCTGCTCTTGGAGTTCGCCTTCATCAACGAGGTGATCGACAACATCAAGCTCGAACCGCTCAAGGACCGCCTCCACCATCTCGTCGAGATGCGTTTCAGGGGCGAGCTGACCAAGTGCGAGGGCTGCAAGTTGTGTAAATAGAATTGGATGCAGCATCCGTCATCTCTCCTGCATCATGGAGCCGTGGCTGACGGAGCGTGCGGCTGCGATGACGGCTGCATGAATGGATGATCAAGAAAAAACGTGAATGATGAACATAGACAAGATAAGAGCTGATTTTCCGATACTGTCGCGCGAGGTGCATGGCAGGCCGCTGATCTACCTGGACAACGCTGCCACGACACAGAAACCACTGTGCGTACTCGATGCCATGCGTGACGAATATCTCAACGTGAATGCCAACGTGCATCGCGGCGTCCACTGGATGAGCCAGCAGGCCACTGATCTGCACGAGGCGGCACGTGAGACCGTGCGCCGCTTCATCAACGCCCGGTCGGCCGCCGAGATCGTTTTCACCCGAGGAACAACCGAAGGACTGAACCTCGTCGCGTCGACCTTCGCCGACGCGTTCATGCAGGAAGGCGACGAGGTGATCGTCTCCGTCATGGAGCATCACTCCAACATCGTGCCCTGGCAGCTGCAGGCGGAGCGCAAAGGCATACGCCTCCGCGTCATTCCGATGGACGACAGCGGCCGCCTCGACATGGATGCCTATGCCGCGCTCTTCACCGACCGCACCCGCATTGTCAGCGTCACCCACGTGAGCAACGTGCTCGGGACGGTCAATCCCGTGCGTGATATCATCCGCTTGGCGCATGCGCACGGCGTGCCGGTGATGATCGACGGCGCGCAAAGCACACCGCATTTCCGGGTCGACATGCAGCAGCTCGACTGCGACTTCTTCGCTTTCAGCGGGCATAAGATCTACGGACCGACGGGCATCGGCGTACTCTACGGCAAGGAGGAGTGGCTCGACAGGCTCCCGCCCTATCAGGGTGGTGGTGAGATGATCAGCCGCGTGAGCTTCGAGAAAACCACTTTCGAGCGTCCGCCGCTGAAGTTCGAGGCCGGTACGCCCGACTACATCGCGACCCACGGACTGGCTACAGCGCTCGACTATGTGTCGGCTATCGGCATCGAAAACATCGAGGCCCATGAGCGGGAGCTGACTGTCTATGCGCTCGAACAGCTGCGCAGCGTGGACGGAATCCACATCTACGGCCACGACACGGCGGCCTTGCCGGCCGGACAGGATGATCAGGCACCGGGAGAAGCGGTGATCAGCTTCAACGTGGGCGGGATCCATCACATGGACATGGGCACGCTGCTCGATCAGCTCGGCATCGCCGTCCGCACCGGACACCACTGCGCCCAGCCGCTCATGGACCGTCTCGGCGTGTTGGGCACCGTCCGCGCCAGTTTCTCTTTCTATAACACTCGGGCCGAAGTGGATGCCCTCGTGGCAGGCATCAGGCGCGTTGTCACGATGTTCTGATCCCTGCCCATGCTCCTCAACCACTATTACGACTCACTGATCGAAGCCGGTTGCGACGAAGCCGGCCGCGGATGCCTGGCCGGAAGCGTCTATGCCGCGGCCGTGATCCTGCCCCACGACTATGACAACCCGCTGCTCAACGACAGCAAACAGCTCACGGCACGCAGGCGGGAGATGCTGCGCCGTCAGATCGAACGTGATGCACTGGCCTGGGCCGTGGGCGTGGTAACGCCCGAAGAGATCGACCGCATCAATATCCTTCATGCCAGTTTCTTGGCCATGCATCGTGCCGTGGACCAGCTGAAGGTGCGCCCAGAAGCACTCATCATCGACGGCAACCGCTTCGATCCCTATCGTCCGCTGTCGGCAGACGGATCGCGGGCGGCGGATCCGCTGCCATTCACGTGCATCGTGAAGGGCGACGGGAAGTATCAGGCCATCGCTGCCGCGAGCATCTTGGCCAAGACCTGGCGCGACGAATACATGGATGCACTGGCTCGTGACTATCCTTACTACGACTGGGAACACAACAAAGGCTATCCCACCCCGAAGCATCGGGAGGGCATTCGCGTGCATGGCATCTCGCCCGTCCACCGTCGGAGCTACAACCTCCTCGGCGGAGAACTGAACTTGGAGTTCGCCGATTAGTCTTGCGCAGGATCCTTTCGCCGCCGGCGTCTGATGCCTCGCCCTGTCCCCTCCACCCCCTTTCACACTCCGGTCTCCTATGCTTCCGAACTCCAAAACTCCTTCACTCCCTTCACTCCTCTAACTCCTTTAACTTCTTCCCTCCATCTCTCAAAGAACTTCTGAAGTCCTTCACTCCCCGAACTCCTTCACTCCTTTAACTCCTCCCTTCCCCTTTGCGACACGATCAATTAGAAAGAGAACTGAACCTGCTGCTTCTCCTGACCGAGAACCGCAGCCATACGGTCGACGAGATCTGCAGTCGCGTCGGCATTTCACGCCGCACCTGTTATTACTATCTTGAGAGTTTCCGCGACTGGGGATTTATCATCGAGAAGCACGGACGATGCTATAGCATCGACCGCCGGTCCCCTTTTTTCCTCCGACTGTTTGATCTCATCAACTTCACCGATACCGAAGCACTCACGATGATGTCCCTGCTCAACCGGCTCGATGACCGGGATGCCGTCGCCGAACGCATCCGACATAAGCTCGACCGATACTATGACCTCAAGCTCCTGCCCGATCCGGCTCTCCGGGAGCGGGCAGCTCGTAACACTGACATGCTCTATGAGGCCATCAAGATGAAGCAGATGGCGGTGCTGAAAGGCTACAGTTCGCCCCACAGCAGCACCGTCAGCGACCGCATCGTGGAACCTTTCATGCTGCTGAACCATGGTCGCGAACTGCGCGCCTACGAGCTCAAAACGGCGACGAACAAGACGTTCAAGATCGCGCGCATCGCCGACGTGCAGCTCATAGACCTCTGCTGGGAGTATGAGGACAGCCATCGGCAGGTCTTCACCGATATCTTCATGTTCAGCGGAGAGCAGCGCCATCCCGTCCGTCTGCGTCTCGGACAGTTGTCGCACAACCTCATGGAAGAGGAATATCCACAGTCGGCCGCCAACATGCGTCCCGACGGCGACCGTCACTGGATCTTCGAGACCGAGGTAGCGAGCTATGTCGGCATCGGTCGATTCATACTCGGGCTGGCAGACGACATTGAAGTGCTGAGCGATGAGGGACTCTTAGCCTATTTGAAAGCGAAGGTCGCCGCCATGCGGATCGGCGTATCTGCCCGCAAAGAGCCGAGCCCATGAATGCCCAACCTGCATTCTCGCCGTAGGGGCGGATCAGCGTATCCGCCCGCAATCAAACCAATGGAATAAGAACATGGTACGAACGCCCGTCCGCATTTTGCCATCCGCAACCGACATTCATGATCAACGTGCTGTTTTCCGGTTGCATTCGCTGCGTGCGGGCGGATACGCTGATCCGCCCCTACGGTTGACGCCCGGCCGCAAAATGATTCGATAAAAGGCCGTATGATGATCATCCTCAACCTCCATAAAAATCATGTCAACGGCACATAGAAATCATGCGGATTTCACGGATGAATCTGATGCGCCGCGCAGAGCTATGCTCCGGGGCGCGCGGAGCATAGCTTTAGGCCGCCCGGAGCTATGCTTTGGACGGCCCGGAGGATAGCTCCGCCAACGCGTTGATTATCAAATCGTTGTAGGGGCAGATCGGCGTATCCGCCCGCAACGGACCGAGCCATGAATGCCCAATCTGCATCCGCCCCTACGATGGGAATGGGGATTTAACATGGATGGATCGCTCCTTGCGGACGGGCACAAGCCCCCCTTGCAGATGCGGAAGCCCTTACTTTTTCCCATTCTGCGTTTTCGCTATCGTGCGACTTTTCGTCCGGATGACAATAAATATATTGCCAAAACTTGGAGATGGCAAATATTATGCTTATTTTTGCACGGTAAAACACTTAAATGATTATGAAAAAACAATTTCTGACGCTATTGGCGTCTGTTTGTTCAATGATTTCCATCGCCCAGACGGACCCCCTCTGGATGCGTTTTTGTGCCATTTCGCCCAACGGGCAGACCGTCGCTTTTTCCTACAAAGGTGACCTGTTTACCGTTCCCGTGACCGGCGGCGCGGCCCGTCAGCTCACCTCCAATGCGGCTTATGACGCGCGGCCGGTGTGGAGTCCCGACGGTAAGCGCATTGCTTTTGCTTCGGCACGCGAGGGCAGTATGGACATCTACGTGATTGACCATAACGGAGGAGAGCCGCGGCGGCTTACGACCGACAGTGGCGACGAAACGCCCCTTGCCTGGCGTGACAATGATCATCTGCTCTTTGAGGCGAGTGTCATGCCGACATCAAAGTCGATCTTCTTTGTCTCGCGGCAGTTTCCCCAGGTCTATGAAGTCAGTGCCCAAGGGGGACGTCCGCGCCTCTTCTCGGCCGTGACCATGCAGGACCTCTCGGTGGGGCGCAACGGTGACATCCTCTACCACGACCAGAAGGGCTACGAAGATCCGTTCCGCAAGCACCATCAGTCGCCCATCTGCCGCGACATCTGGCTTCTACGTGGCGGCAAGTATACCCGTCTGACCGACTTCAAGGGAGAGGATCGCACGCCGGTATGGGGCGAGGATGACAATACCTATTATTACCTGAGTGAGGAAGACGGCACATTCAACGTCTACAAACGTCATATCGACGGCAGCGGCAAGCAGCAGCTGACCCATCTGAAAGGCCAGCCGGTGCGCTTCCTGACACGCTCCGCCAACGGCATCCTGTGCTTCGGCTACGGCGGTGAGATCTATACGCTGCGCGAAGGCGGGCAGCCGGTCAAGGTCAAAGTCAGCGTGACGGCCGACCGCAACGACGTCGATCTCGTCAGGCAGATCAGAACCCGCGGTGCGACGGAGATCAGTCTGTCGCCTGACGGTAAGGAGATCGCCTTCGTGCTGCATGGCGATGTTTACGTGACTTCTGTCGAATATAAGACCACCCGGCAGATCACGGATACGCCGGAACAGGAACGCAGCATCGACATGGCACCCGACGGCCGCAGCATTGTCTATGCTTCGGAGCGCAACGGGCTGTGGCAGATCTACCGGACGAGCATCGTGCGCAAAGACGAGAAGCTCTTCACCTATGCCACGGATCTGAAGGAAGAAGCGCTGACAACGTCGGACCGGACCTCGTTTGATCCCAAGTTCAGCCCGGATGGAAAGTCGGTCGCCTTCTGGGAAGACCGGGGAACGCTGCGCGTGATTGACGTGAAGACCAAACAGGTGCGCACCGTCATGGACGGGAAGTTTGTCTATTCCTATTCTGACGGCGACATCTGGTATTCATGGAGTCCTGACAGCCGGTGGCTGCTTTCCTCTTATATCGGTCATGGAGGATGGAACAACGCGGATATCGCACTCGTCAACGCCTCTGGGAACGGCGAGATTCACAATCTCACCGAGAGCGGATACAACGACGGAAACGGCAAGTGGGTGCTCGGCGGCAAAGCAATGCTCTTCGAGAGTGACCGTGCCGGATACCGCAGTCATGGCAGCTGGGGAGCCGAGAGCGATTCCTATATCATGTTTTTCGATCTCGATGCCTACGAGCAATTCCGTATGACGAAGGAGGAGAAGGCACGATTCGACGAGGCGAAGAAGGCTGACAAGGAGAAAGAAAATGACACGAAGAGCGACAAGAAAGCCAAGAAGGGCGGCAAGAAGGGCAAGGAGAAAGCTGAAAAGAAACCGGATGTCAAGCCTTTGCAGTTTGACCTGGCCAACTGTCGTGACCGTGTCATCCGTCTGACCGTCAACTCTTCCCGGCTTGGCGATGCCATCCTCAGTCCCGGCGGTGACACGCTCTACTATCAAGCTGCATTCGAGGGAGGCTATGATCTATGGAAACGCGAACTGAAAGAGGACAAGACCGAGATCGTGATGAAAAATGTCGGCGGCGGAGCACTGATGGCTGACAAGGGCTTCAAGAACCTTTACCTCTGCACGGACAGATCTATCAAGCAGGTGAACATCGCCAAGGGAACAGCCAAGAACATCGACTTCGAGGCTCGTTTCAATGAGCGTCCTACCCAGGAGCGTGCCTATATCTTCAACCACGTATGGCAACAGGTGAAGGACAAGTTCTATGATCCGAAGCTGCATGGCGTCGATTGGGAAGGCTGTCGGCAGACCTACAGCCGCTATCTGCCTTATATCAACAATAATTATGACTTCCGCGACATGCTCAGTGAGATGCTCGGCGAGCTCAACGCTTCCCATACCGGTGCGCGCTATTATGCCGACGGCCCGTCGCTCAGGACTGCCGCGCTGGGGCTGTTCTTCGATCCTGCCTATGAGGGCGACGGCCTGCGCGTGGAAGAAGTGATCAAGCGGGGACCGTTTGCCATCCGCAACACCGGTGTCACGGCCGGCTGCATCATCGAGAAGATTGACGGTGAACCGATCCTCAAGGATGTCGATTACAACTATATGCTCGACGGGAAAGCCGGCAAGCCCGTGCGGCTGACGGTCAGAAATCCAAAGGGCGGCAAGACCTTTGACGTCACCGTCAGGGCTATCAGCAAGTCAGCGCAGGACGAACTGCTCTACAAACGCTGGGTGGAACGCAACCGGGAGATGGTCGACAGCCTGTCGGGCGGCCGCATTGCCTATGTGCATGTTAAAGCCATGGACAGCCAGAGCTTCCGCCAGGTGTTCAGCGAACTGCTCAGTGACAAGAACAGGCAGAAAGACGCTGTCATCGTCGACGAGCGTCACAACGGAGGCGGATGGCTCCATGACGATCTCTGCACGCTCCTCAGTGGCAAGCAGTATCAAAGCTTCGTACCGCGTGGAAACTTTATAGGATATGATCCCTGGAACAAGTGGGTGAAGCCTTCGTGTGTCCTGATCTGTGAAGATGACTATAGCAACGGACACGGATTCCCGTTCGTCTATCGTGAGTTAGGCATCGGTAAGCTGATCGGCGCGCCGGTGGCAGGCACGATGACGGCCGTCTGGTGGGAGACGCAGCTCGATCCCTCACTCGTCTTCGGCATTCCGCAAGTAGGCTGTCTGGACATGCGCGGCAAGTATGGCGAGAACCAACAGCTCAATCCTGACATCGAGGTTTACAACACGCCAGAGGATTATCTCAACGGCAATGACCGACAACTGCAACGGGCTGTCGAGGAGATGATGAAGAAATAAAGTCTATCTGAAAGGGGAATGGGATCGGTCTCGTTCCCCTTTTTTTATCCCCATACCCACTGCAGGGGCGGGCCTTGTGGTCGGTCCGCACGAGGAACGATATTGGGAGGGCAGGCTTCAACCCCGCCTCATCCGGCGCCCTTGTGCACGTCCGCACGGGACGATACATCCATCCCCAATCGCCCGCCCCTACGGCTGCTTGGGACGTTCTGCATCTTCTTCCTTCCTGTCGGGCATGTCGGGGTGTACATCTATGTTTATCAAAAAAGCCCATCCGAGGGATATCGCATTCCTCGGACGGGCTTGTAGATGAACAATATGTTTTGATTTATAGAGCGGTTTTCATCCGGAATATGACCGGTATCTTGACAGTTGTTGCAACAGGTTCGCCACCTTTCATCGCCGGAACCCATTGGGGCATGAGCCGGACGATGCGAAGTGCTTCCTCGTTGAATATCCTGTCGTCCGACTGGAAGATGCCGAAGTTGCTCAAAATCCCTGATTTGTCGATGTCTGCTGAGACGATTACGCGTCCTTCCGCTTTCAGCTGGAGTGCCAACTTCGGATAGACCATCTTGCTGTTGATAAAATCCCTCATAGCCTTGCTGCCTCCTTTGAAGGTCGCCCTGTTGTCCGTCGACCGGTCAAGGGTGAGGTCTGCTGCCTTCGGTTGCTCAACCTGCGGACCGCTTATTTGTTTCCCGACAGTCGCTTTCGCAGTATCTACCTTAGAATAAGGGTGCTGTTGGGGAGTCTTTGACGTGCACGCAGTGATTGCAACAGTCAGGTATGTGGCGAGCTGGAACGATATGCGCTTCATCTGACAATCTTCTTTCCGCCTCTCACATAGACTCCGGGGGCTAAGCGAAGGAGGTCTTTGCCAACATAACGGCCGTCAAGCGTGAAAATATGGTCTTCCTCCAGCCCCTTTTGAACAGATACTGCCCGTATGCCGTTGACGACGTTCGACTCGCTGCCGCCCATGAAATCGAAATTCACCGTGCCATCTTCGTTTTTAGAAATGTTGGTGATCGGCTTCCCCATAAACTGGCCTCCATTGAAGATGACGGCTGCCGGGGTAGACGTATCTGTCAAACTGTTGTTGTCTCCGAACGGATAGAGGTCGTCCTGAGCATCACTGTCGGCTGACTTATTGTCTGCACGAAAGAGGTATGCACGCTCGTGGTCCGTGATGTCAGGATAAGAACTGGTGTTGTTGATCAGATTGCTTTCCCATGCCTCCTTGCTGTAATCGATGTGCAGGATCATCAGTCCGCTTCCCGGAAGTCCTGTGTCCCAAAGCCCCACATTGTTCTGTCGGTTCTCGAGCAGATAATATTCGTCTTTGTGAGCGTCGTTGTAGATGACGTAAGCCTGGCCGTATCGGACATCGGGTGCAGGCAGGTTACGGACGCTGGTCGGAGCGTTCAGTTCCGTCGGCTCCAACCAACCGGCATACCATTTTTCGTAAGCCGAATAGTTGGGGGGCAGGAACTGGCCACCGTTGTAGCTGCCCTGGTCCATCAAGTCCCATACGCCCATGCCGGCATTCTGATAGTTTGTGTCATACATGTCAGGCAAGCCTAAGCAATGGGAGAACTCATGGCAGATCGTTCCGAGACCGGCTATTTGCGTCGTTGCGCCATATTCGTTGTAGGTGGTCTCGCTGCTGCATGAGTAACGGCTGATGCCCACGCCGTCCAGACTGACCGACTTGCCAATGGCTGCGCTAAGTGTCCATTCATGCGGCCATATCGTGTTCTCGTCGCCCCCGGCAGCTTCGCCCGGTCCGGCATAGATCACGGCCACCTGGTCCACGAATCCGTTGCCGTCCCAGTCGTATTGTTTATAGTCAACATCCGGATCGGCCAGCTTCACGGCTTCCTCGATCATCTCGCCCGGGCGGACATCATTGGCGCCACTGGAGTGTGCGCCGTAGTAAGCATATTTGTTCTTCAGCGTATAGGGACCGACAACATCGAACTGGAGTTCAAACGTGCCGTTGCTCTGGGCAAGGAAATAATCCTTCACTGATCCTTGAAAGCCGATGGAACGTTGTGCGTCGGAGAGCGGACCGTTGGCCACGCGATCATAGTAGGCTTTATTGTGACCGAATGTGAATTTCTTGTCTTTGAACTGAACTAAGATGATCACACCGCGCTTCACACCGGTGTAAGGGATGTGTCCCTCACCGATTCCGGCGCGTGTGCGTATGCCGTTGATGCGCTCCATCCGGGATGCGTTGGCCTTGGCACGCAGTGCCGCGCTATGCCTGAGGATCGTGTGCTTGTTGACGGCATGGAAGAGGCCCGTCGTGTCCTGCACCTGATAGCAGGATCCGTCGGCGGTCTCCCAGTAGCTGCCCCACTCATCTCCGTGGAGGGTGGCTGCGACCTGTCGACCGTCTACAAGTTTGATCAGCCTTTTCATGCCGCGTTTTGCGGGCACGGC
>ONHE01000003.1 GCA_900317545.1 uncultured Prevotella sp.
CACGCATCCCTGCAGACAGAAGGAGCAGAATGGCAACAAATGACAGTCTGTGAATGGTTTTCATATGGATATATCTATGTCGAGTTAAAATTTCTTCAACGCCATAACCATCAACGCGCCCAACTCTTTGCCGGCACTTCTGAAGCCATCCCCCCAAAGGTTTGACATACTTCCGAATTTCCCGCCATTTCCTTCAATGACAATTTGGGCAAGCTGATGACCGGTCTTTGCTTCGCGGATCGTACAAGTGATGATACAGTTTCCTTTCTTTTCGACGGATACAGGATGGATGGTCATCACGAAACGTGTATCCACATCACGAACGAGAAACAGATTAGTCTTCGTCATCTTTTCATTGGCGGTCCTAGGCAGATCTTCCAGCAGGCGGGGCTTGAGCTCTTCTTCCCACTCATGTTTCGCGTCATAATTCGGCTGTTCAGTCTGCCGGAAGAGCAGCCAATCCTCTAAAGACTTGCCTGCGATTGCCGTTCCGGTCCAATCTTCCACGACCTTGATCTTTGTCTCGCCTTTCAGTTCGGCAAGCGACCCTTCGATCTTTTCTTCTGCTTGAATGTTCCATGCGCCCGTCAGCAAGGCTGCCAACAATAATATTTTCTTCAAATGTATCATGATTATCTGTTGTTAGAGTCCTTTACTTTCTGTATGACCAAGGCAGAGTTGGTGCCCCCGAATCCGAAGCTGTTGGACAGCACCGTATCAAGTCGGCACGCTTTCGTCTCCGAGGCAAGATGCAGACGGGCAGAATGCTCGTCCGGATGCTCAAAGTTGATGTTGGGTGCCACAAAGTCGTGTTGCATCATCAGGACGCTGTAGACAACCTCGGAGGCTCCCGCCATCCAGCATTCATGACCGGTCATGCTCTTGGTGGATGAGATCCAGGCATGACAGTTGCCAAACATGCGATTCAAGGCAATGGCCTCGAACATATCTCCCTGCGGCGTGCTGGTGGCATGCGCATTGACATAGTCGATGTCATCTGCCTCGACGTTGGCCATCTTCATCGCCCGCGACATGGCAGTCATGCTCCCGTCATCAGAGGGCTGACTGATCCCTCCACCGTTGGATGAAAAGCCATAACCGGTGATCTCTGCCAAAATGGGAGCGCCGCGCCTGACGGCGCACTCATAGTCTTCCAGCACCACGGCTGCAGCCCCTCCGCTCGGGATCAGACCGTCTCGGTCACGGTCAAACGGCCTTGATGCCTTCGTCGGTTCATCCATGCGCTTGGAAAATGCACCCAACGCATCGAAGGTGGCCATGCTGTAATAGTTGACCTCCTGCGCTCCTCCGCAGAGGATCCGATCCTGCAAGCCTTGTTTGATCAGCAAGTAGCCCAAACCGACGGAATGGCTTCCGCTGGCACATGCCGCACTGACCGAAAAGTTGACTCCTTTCATCCGGAAGATAGAACTCAGGTTCATATTGACCGTGGAGTTCATCGACTGGAAGATATAGCCTGATCCTAACAGCTGCGTGTCATGCTTTTCGGCCATGATATTTGCGGCCTCGATCACAGGACGGGCCGACGAGTCGTTGCCGAAGATGATGCCTACCTCGTTTGCATCCAAGAAGGCTTCGTCCATCCCGGCCTGCCCGAGCGCTTCCCGGGAAGCCATGAAGGCATATTCACCCTCTTCCGGCAGCCCCACGCGGAGCCGCCTGTGGAGCAGCCCTTTCAGGTTCGGACGCTCCACGATACCGGTCAATGCCGACTGATAGCCATAGTCCAGCCGCTCCTTCTCGATGCCGATCCCCGACCGGCCCTCAAAGAGCGAGGCGGTCACGGCTGCTTTGTCTGTTCCCAAGCATGACCAGATGCCCATGCCGGTGATTACTACCCTTCTTTCCATATTTTTCATTTTGCCTGTGCGGAGTGATTGTCGTAAGCGAACTTTCCATTCATTCCCGTTCCGGTCTTTTATCATGTTTCCGCTCAAGGATGTCACGATTTTGCAACGCATTCTCCTCGTCCAAACACTTCCGAATCAGGTATAGAGACCTCCATTCACCTGAATGACCTGCCCTGTGATATAGGATGCTTCATGGCTGGCCAAGAATGCCACTAAGGCAGCCACTTCTTCCGGCTTGCCGAAGCGCCCCATCGGAATCATTCCAGACAGGCTCTTGGAATCTAAATCTTGCGTCATATCCGTCTCGATAAACCCCGGGGCCACAGCGTTGACCGTCACATTGCGCTTCGCCACTTCCTGCGCAAGCGCCTTCGTCGCACCGATCACGGCCGCCTTTGCAGCACTGTAGTTGGTCTGTCCGGGCAGTCCTTTGATCCCAGAAAGAGAGACCACGCTGATGATCCGGCCCCACCTGTGGGTCAGCATGTTTTTCAGCAGTCGTCGCGTCACGTAGAAGAAGCCATTGAGTGAGGTGTCCATCACGCTCTCCCAATCTGCATTCTGCATGAAGATCATGAGATTGTCGCGGCGGATACCGGCATTGTTGATCACGATGGAAACAAAGTCGTCAGTATGCGCATCTTCCCAGCGGGTCAGGGCGGTCTCAATGGAATCGGGGTCGGAGACGTCGAAAGGCAACAATTCACACAAGGATCCGGCCTCCTGCAGTTCACGTTGCGTCTGCAAAGCCATCGTCTCATTGCTGTGATAGTTGATGATCACGTTCTTCCCCTGTCTTGCCAAGGCCAGGGCGATTGCCTTCCCAATCCCCCGTGAACCGCCGGTTACCAACGCATATTCCATGTTCATTCGTTTTATCGTATCGTGCAAAGTTACTATATTTTGCGTAATAATCGAAGATTTAAGATCTTTTTTAACAAAAATGGAGACACTCACTTTGCATCTTCTGCAGATCGGGCAAATCTGTTTTTAGCAACGCCCTGAATCGACGGACCGTCCTCTGCCGACATGTTTCCTATAGCAATAACTGAAGAAGAGCAGAACTTCTGATGCACAAAGGAGTTTACGGGTAAAGCAATTGTCAGGATTGGACTGGAACTTCTTCATCAGTACTTCAACACGATTACTCCAATACTTCAACACAATCATTCCAGTACTTCATCAGAAGTACTCAACCGAAGATAGAAGAAGTGCGACCTCCTTGCGTGTTCCATAAATCCCTTGGACTCGAAATGGACATCCTACGAATCTTTTCCTTCTGTTCATCCAAACTGATTAGCGCCCTTCCGTGGGTGGCCGACCCAAATGGCGGCCGCTGCAACCCATACCCAATCAGTATCGACCTACACAATGTGGCTTTCTTTTAACGCAACATCCCCCGCCAATCATTGGCGGAGGATGTTGTTCTATGGGAGGACCGGGCTGAAGCCCGTCCTATGTCGCACCTGTTAGGCAGGTGGATTAAAGTTACTTGTTCACAAACTTCTTGCCGTTGCGAATCACGACGCCCTTGTAAGAGCTGTTGACACGCTGGCCGGAGAGGTTGTAGAGCTCTGAAGACTTCTGGGAAGCTTTTACGCTGCTAATGCCCGTTGTTTTTCCATTTATAGAATAGAGATAGCAACCGCGATCAAGTTCGTATTTACCATTAAAAGAAGTGAGCTTTCCATAGATAACCACTTGGTCTCCTGCCTTCACATCATCTGCTGCAACGAAATCTGCATTACCGAAGCTCTTGCAATTAAAAGCTTCAAAAGCATTCTTTTCTTCTACCTGACCATCGTCACTGATGTAGATATTCAGTTCCTTGTACTGCTCAAATGGCTTTGAATCAACATTTGACACGATACCTTTGACGTAAACTAAGTCTTCCAAGCCTTTGCCCGCATCAAACAACTCTTTAGCCTTTGCCACGGTGTAAGCAGTCTCCGGCGTGTTCTTGATGCTTACAGGCACTGGTGCCGTACCTTTTTTCC
>ONHE01000009.1 GCA_900317545.1 uncultured Prevotella sp.
CCCCTTTGCCTTGATTATGTCGGGATGACTGGACTCGAACCAGCGACCACTGGTCCCCCAGACCAGCATTCTAAACCTACTGAACTACATCCCGTTCTAAATTCTGTGCAAAGATACAAAGGAATTGGGAAACGTGCAAATTTATCTCTCATTTTTCTTTTAAAAATCTTTATTTAATCCAATAACATGATAATCCGCTTGGACAATCTCACAATAATTCGTACATTTGCATCATTAATATAGGTATCAATGCGACTCTATCTCTACATGCTGATATGCGCGGTCTGCATCGCTTTTGGCTCTTGTGCGAAGGATGAAGCCCTCAACGGTGAAGACAACAACGCCCTTTCACTGGCGGACGAAGATGAAGACAACTTTTCCGGCACCATCACCGATGAATATGTTTACAAACTGCCTGTCATATTCCATGTTTTATATGCCGACAAGAACGACATCACGCAATACGTGGAGCCTGCCCGGCTGCAGACGATCATCAACCGCGTCAACGACCTTTACCAAGGCAACATCTACGGAGAAAGTGAAGCGCTGAACGTGCAGTTCGTCCTTGCCAACTACGATGAGAAGGGCAACCGGCTCAAGAATCCCGGTGTGGACTACGTGCAGTGGACCGGTTCCTATCCCATCGATGTCGATGCATTCATGAAAGATGAAACGAAGAAGTATGCGAAGTATCTCTGGGAGCCGAACGATTATATCAACATCTTTCTCTATCACTTCAAACAGCCTGAAATAGCCAATGCGTCCATCACCCTCGGAATCAGCCACCTGCCCTACGTGATCAAAGGTGACTCGACGCTCGAAGGGGTGAATGAAATATCGACATCAAGCCTCACGAAGGCCAATCTGCCCTTTCCCTACGGCACGTCGATCAACAGTACCTATATTAATAAGGAGAGTTCGCGCTACACACAGGCCGACAAAGGGAAGAACGGATTCAACTACGACTCCCGCGATATCAATCTGACACTCGCGCATGAGCTGGGACATTACTTAGGTCTCCACCATGTCTTCACGGATAAGGACGGTGAGCCGGTCGACTCTTGCGGCGATACTGACTACTGTAAAGACACGCCTTCATACAACAAAGTGGAGTATGACGACTTCGTGAAGGGCTATCTCGCAGGAACATCAGACAACAATCCCGATGCTAATGTGCTCATACGGCGGACAAACTGCAACAATGAGCAGTTCCGATCCACCAACATCATGGACTACGCTGTCGGCTTGGGCTATCAGTTCACAGCTGACCAGAAGGCCCGAGTGCGGCAGGTTCTCTATTACAGTCCGCTCATTCCGGGCCCCAAGAAGAACCGCACCACCCGACCCACAAGAGCCGTGGAGGGAATCGTCAAACTCCCCATCAATACTGTAAAATAATCCTATCGAATCATGCAATATATCATCCATGCACCCCAACATATCAATGCCACCATCCAGCTGCCGCCCTCCAAGAGCATCAGCAACCGTGCCTTGATCATCCATGCGCTGTCCCAAGGGCAAATACTGCCGGACAATCTGTCCGACTGCGATGACACGATAGTGATGCTCAAGACACTGGCACAGATGCCGGAAGTCATTGACATCAAGGCCGCAGGAACGGCGATGCGATTCATGACGGCATTCCTGTCGGTCACTCGGGGCGAGCACGTCCTCACCGGAACAGAACGGATGAAGCTCCGCCCGATCGGCGTGTTGGTCGAGGCGTTGCGCTATCTCGGGGCCGAAATCACCTATGAGGGCGAGGAGGGCTATCCTCCGCTCCGCATCAAGGGCCGCCCCATCGAGGGTGGACACTTGGAAGTGCCCGGCAACATCAGCTCTCAGTTCATCTCTGCACTGCTTATGATCGGGCCCGTTCTGCAAAAGGGACTCGAACTCAAGCTGACCGACCAGATCATATCCCGCCCCTACATCGAGCTGACCTTATGGACCATGCGCGAGTTCGGGGCCATTGCCGAATGGACTGACGTGGACACCATCACCGTCGAACCGAAACCCTACGCGCAGCGTCACTATCTGATCGAGAACGACTGGACGGCCTCTTCCTACTGGTATGAGATACTGGCCTTGCGCGCCGACCCTGACTCTTCGCTGCAGTTAGCCGGTCTCATGGACGGATCCAAGCAAGGTGACTCGGTGGTCAGATATATCTTTTCGCTGCTCGGACTGAAGACCGTCTTCAAGGACAAGATGCAGGGCGTACCGACAGAGGTTTCCTTGCGATGCAATCCATGCACGCTGTCACGTCTCGACTACGACTTCATCAATTCGCCGGACTTGGCCCAGACGCTGATCGCATGCTGTGTGGGCATGGACATCCCCTTTCGGCTCACAGGTCTTCGAAGCCTCAAGATCAAGGAGACCGACCGCATGATCGCTATGAGAAACGAACTTCGCAAATTGGGATTCGTGCTCCATGACCAGGATGATGACATTCTGATCTGGGACGGTGAACGATGCGAGGCTACCATGGAGCCTATTGATACCTACGAGGATCACCGCATGGCCATGGCCTTCGCGCCGCTTGCGATCCGTTTTCCGGGCCTTCGCATCAACGATCCGCACGTGGTCACCAAGTCCTATCCCAACTTCTGGAACGATCTGCGTGCAGCAGGTTTCAGCATTACAGAATAAATCATGATCTATCTCGTTATATCCATAGTGGCATTAGGAGTTGTCGCCGCCCTGTTCGAACTCTTTTCCAGAAACCGACAGAAGGTCAACCGCGCAGGTGTGGATTCCACTTCTTCGTGCGCCGCTTGCAGCTCTTCCCCCACGCAATGCGAGCAGACATGCATGCTGGAAGCCGCCACCAAGGAGATCGAATACTATGACGACGAGGAGTTGGACGACTTTGCCGGAAGAGAATCTGACAGCTACACCGACGACGAAGCCGCCCGGTTTCAGGAGATCCTGAACACGATGAACCCGAAAGAAGTGGCCGGATGGAACCGCAGCCTGATCCTCCGAGCCATCAACCTTCCCGATCAGCTCAAGGACGAGGTCATCATGATCATCTCCGAAAATCCCTGATCGTCTGCCTATAATCAATTGCATGAAGCATGAGACGAAGATCATAGCCCTACTGCTCCTGCCAGCCGTGATGCTGATGGCAGCTGCCTGCTCGACGCAGAAGAACACTGCGTCCTCCCGATGGTGGCACTCGTTTCATGCGAAATACAATACCTATTACAACGGTGCGGTAGCCTACATCGACGGATCGATGGAAAAGGAGCAGGGAAACGTGGACAATTTCACTGAAATCATTCCCCTCTACACCGTGGGCAACAAAGCTTCACGCGAGATAGGCAAAAACAATTTTGACCGCGCCATCACCAAGAGCGAGAAGGCCATCCATCTTCACAGCATCAAGAACAGGCCCGTATGGGACAAGAAAAGGCGCAAGACGGCCAGCGACATCGAATGGCTCAACCGCCGGGAATACAATCCTTTCCTTTGGAAGGCATGGCTCCTGATGGGCCGCTCGCAGTTTCATTCAGGCCAATTCGAGGATGCAGCTTCCACCCTTTCTTATATGAGCCGCCTCTACAGCACCCAGCCGGCCATCTATGGCAAGGCCCGTGCATGGCTCGCCAAGAGCTACATCGAGCAGGGATGGATGTATGACGCCGAGGATGTCATACGCAACATGCGGCGCGATTCGCTCGACTGGCGGGCCGTCAAAGAGTGGGACTACACTTATGCCGATTATTATATCCATACCGGAGAATACGCCAAGGCTATCCCGTATTTGCAAAAGGTCATCCAACATGAGATGCGCCGCAAACAGAAAGCCCGCGAATGGTATCTGCTCGGACAGCTCGAAGCTGCATTGGGACATAAAGACCAGGCTTACAGGGCTTTCAGGAAGGTCACCCGGATGAATCCCCCCTACGAGATTGAGTTCAACGCCCGGATCGCCATGACGGAGGTCATGGCCGGCGGACAGGCGCACAAGATGATCGGACGGCTGAAAAACATGGCCGCCTCTGACAAGAACAAGGACTACCTGGATCAGGTTTACTATGCCATAGGCAACATCAATCTGAGCCAGAAAGATACGCTCAACGCCATCAATGCCTACGAACAGGGCAACCGGAAGGCCACACGAAGCGGCATCGAAAAGGGGGTCCTGCTTCTCCACCTCGGTAACCTCTACTGGGAAAGACAACAGTTCGGCGACGCCGGCAGATGCTACAACGAGGCCATCGGACTGCTTGACAGGGATCGGAATGACTACGGCCAGCTCTCGGAAAGGGCCAAGATGCTGGATCAATTGGTGCCGCATACAGAAGCCATACACTTGCAGGACTCGCTCCAGACATTGGCCAAGATGAGCGAGAAAGACCGCAACGCCGCCATCGACCGCGTCATCGCGGCCCTCAAGAAGAAAGAGAAGGAGGAACGGGATGCACAGGCTGTACAGGACGCAACACGTGCCGGCATGCAGAACAGCGGCAATCCGGTTGCTCCGACGGGCACACCCGCCCCCTCCCAACTGCGTCAGGGCAACCAGCAGTGGTATTTCTACAACCCCACGGCGGTCAGCCAGGGCAAGGCAACATTCCAACGCATCTGGGGCAAGAGGGAGAATGTGGACAACTGGCAGCGCATCAACAAGACCGTCGTGGCAGGACTCAACACGCCCGAAGAGATGACGGACACCACGCGCGACTCGCTCCTGCAGGCAACTCAAATGCAGGATTCGCTCAGGCAGCGGACGGACTCCGCCCAGAACGACCCGCACCGGCGGGAATACTATCTGGCACAGATACCGTTTACCGAAGAGCAGTTGCAGGAGAGTAACCGCATCCTCGAAGACGCACTCTGCAACGCCGGCGTCATCCTGAAGGACCGGATGGACAACCTCACCTTGAGCGAACGCCATCTGCGCAGGCTCACCGACCATTATCCGGACTATGAGCACACGGACAACGCTTACTATCATCTCTTTCTCCTCTACTCGCGCATGAACCGTCCGGAAATGGCCGACAGATACGTCAAACTGCTGCAGGCGAGATTTCCCGACAGCCAATGGACGGCACTGCTCACCGATCCTTACTTCAAGGAAAACGCCCGATTAGGCACCCACATGGAAGATTCGCTCTACGCATCGACCTACGATGCATTCAAGGCAGGGCGATATGCCGAAGTCAAAGGCAACGCCCGCATCTCTGACACGCGATTCCCCTCGGGGGCTAACCGTGACAAATTCATCTTCATAGCAGGTCTCAGCATGCTCAACGACGGTGATCCGGACGGCTGTCTGGCCAACATGCAGAAGCTTGTCAAGGGGTTCCCGGAAAGCCGTTTGGGCGAAATGGCAGGAATGATCATCAATGGCGTCAAGGCCGGACGCCGCCTCCGCGGAGGCAAGTTCGACCTCGGCAACATCTGGGAGCGCCGCTCCGTTGTGCTCAATGACAGCGACTCGATCGCTGTCCGCTCCTTTTCGCCCGACCGCAATGCGGCTTTCGTCTTCTTCTTAGCCTACAGCCCCGACTCGCTCAATGAAAACCAGCTGCTCTTTGAGATCGCAAAATTCAACTTCACAAGCTTCCTCGTGCGCAACTTCGATGTCACGATCGAAGAGGTGGACGGGCTCCACCGGATGGTCATCACGGGATTCCGCAACTATGACGAAGCCCTTCAATATGCCCGGCAGCTCTATGACCAAGGACCGATCATCCGTCTCCTGAACCGGGGAAGACCCTTTGTCATCAGCCAACCAAACCTTGACCTGCTCGGCAATCCATTCAGCTACGACGACTACAACCAGTATTACACGAAGCATTTTGCACCGTTAAAGGTGAGCACATTCCGCCTCCTGACCGAGCCGGCGGATGTGGAGACCCGGCCCGAAAAGCAACCTGCGCCGGAGGAGACGGACCGGACATTGGACGACGGACTGATGCTGGACAACGAACTCGGCCTCCCCGCATCCGGCACAGGCACCACTGTCACTCCCGACTCGACCGTCTCGACACAATCATCCACTGACGGCATGACCATCCCAGTACATCAGCAGACCAGAGAGAAGACGGCCGGGATGCAAACAACCGTGATCCCCGAACGAACTGAGACGCCGAGGCAGACCACAGGGAGCAGCACGACGGTCATACCGCGGGAGACATCCGCGCCGACGTCAAGACCCCGGTCGACAGGCACCACGATCCCCGCAACGACACCAAAGGCCGGCAGCGCGAAGACGGCATCAGGGGTCTCCATTCCCGCCACACCACCCGCACCCAAGCCAAAGAAAAGCAGCACGGGCATCTACTTCGGTGACCGGAAGGCTGAAAAGGCTACTTCGGACAAGCAGAAAGGCAAAGCCGCCGTTGACAAGAAGAAGCAGGAGAAGAAAAAGAAAAAGGACTACGATCTTGAAGATGAATATTACGACTTAGAAGGATTTTAAATATGAGCAACGGACTTTTACTTTGGGTGGATGATGAAATCGAACTGCTGAAAGCGCACATCATCTTCCTTGAAAAACGAGGCTATGAAGTTGTCACCGTCAGCAACGGCACCGATGCCATCGGACAGTGCCGTCAGCAGACCTTTGACCTGATCTTGCTGGACGAGATGATGCCGGGACTGACCGGACTCGAGACCCTCAAGACGATGAAGGAGATACAGCCCTCCACACCCGTGGTCATGGTCACCAAGAGCGAGGAGGAGAATATCATGAACCAAGCCATAGGATCAAAGATCGCTGATTACCTGATCAAGCCGGTCAACCCCAACCAGATCCTGCTCACGCTCAAGAAGAATATACATCGCAAAGAGATCGTGGCCGAGGTCACACAGACGGCTTACCAGCAGAATTATCAGGACATCACGATGCAGATGGCAGCCTGCAAGACTTGGAACGACTGGATGGAGGTCTACAGGCGGCTCGTCCATTGGGAGCTCGAACTCAGCGTCACGGACAGTGCCATGAAAGAAATGCTGCAGATGCAGAAGGAAGAAGCAAACCTCGGATTCGCCAAGTACATCGCCCGCAGCTATCCTCTCTGGGCAGCGCCGCAGAATCCTAAAATGACCCGGAAGAAGCCTTCGGACGACGAAGAACCCAAACCCATGATGAGCCCCGACATCTTCAAGCGCAAGGTCTTCCCCCTCCTCGACCGGCAGGAGAAGGTCTTTCTCATCGTCATTGACAACTTCCGCTATGACCAATGGCGCACCCTCACGGACGACATCGGAGCCCTGTTTGAGATCGAGGAAGATATGTACATGAGCATATTGCCCACAGCCACACAGTACGCCCGCAACGCCATCTTCAGCGGGCTGATGCCTAACCGGATCGCGGAGATGTTTCCTGAACTGTGGGTTGATGAGGACGAGACTGAAGGAAAGAACCTCAACGAGCGGCCGCTCATACATACCCAGATCGACAGATACCGCCGCCACGACTCCTTCTCCTATCACAAGATCAATGATTCGGCCGCGGCCGAGAAGCTCTTAGACCGTCTCCACGACCTCCGGAACAATGACCTGAACGTCATCGTGTTCAATTTCATCGACATGCTTTCACACGCCCGGACCGAATCGAAGATGGTCCGCGAGCTGGCCAACAATGAATCCGCCTACCGAAGCATCACGCTGAGCTGGTTCAGACATTCGGTCATGGCCGACCTCTTCAAGCGACTGGCCCAGACGGATGCCAAGATTCTCGTCACCACCGACCACGGATCAATCCGCGTCACGCGGCCGGTACGCATCATCGGAGACCGTAACACGAACACGAACCTGCGCTACAAGTTGGGCAAGAACCTCAACTACAACCCCAAAGAGGTATTCGTCATCAAGGAACCGAACAAGATCCAGCTGCCCGCACCCAACCTGAGCACTTCCTATGTGTTCGCTACAGGCGACTCGTTCTTCGCCTATCCCAACAACTATAACTACTATGTGTCCTACTACAAGGACACGTTCCAGCACGGCGGCATCTCCATGGAGGAGATGCTCATACCGTTTGTCACACTGACACCGAAAAAAAGATAAAGATATGGAAATCAACATTAACACACTGGAAGATATCCGCCAGGCCGCACGGCAGTTTGTCGCAAACATGGGAGAAGGGTCGGTCTTTGCCTTCTATGGCAAGATGGGGGCCGGAAAGACCACATTTATCAAGGCGATATGTGAGGAACTGGGCGTCGAGGATGTCATCACCTCCCCCACCTTCGCCATCGTCAACGAGTATCGGTCTGCCACCACCGACGAGCTGATATACCACTTCGACTTCTACCGGATCAACAAGATTGAGGAGGTATACGACATGGGCTATGAGGATTACTTCTACAGCGGAGCCGTCTGCTTCCTCGAATGGCCGGAGCTCGTGGAGGAACTGCTTCCGGAAGACACTGTGAAAGTCACGATCTCTGTCAACGAAGACGGATCGCGGACGGTGGCTTTCTGACCGCCGCACGAGATACACTCCCTACGCGAAGGGTGCAGCTATCGAGCAAAACCTCCCACCGTAGGGGCAGATCTGCCAATCCCCCTACGGTGGCACACTCGCATAAGGAAAGACGTCCTGCAAGCGGACGAAAGCAGTCGGAAAGCATGAAACTACAAAGAAAAAATGTGACGCTGAGGACTGATGACAGATACGGGATTGGCGGAGCATAGCTTTGGGCGTCCCGGAGCTATGCTCCGGAGTGCCCGGAGGATAGCTTTGAGCCGTCCAAAGCTATGCTCCGCCAACGCGCTGATTATCATACGGTTGCATGACATGTAGGCCGCATTCCGGCGAAGGATGCTGTCCGTAACGGTTGATGCACAAGATGAGGGGCGGGAAAGAGACATAAAAATCCGGCAACAGCGTCAGTTCCCGACCGATGGAGGGCACTGACGACCGTTGCCGGAATGGATTGCGGGAAAGGATTATCAGCCTAACCGCTTGGCCAGACGCTCACGGATGGCCTGGATGAATTCCGAAG
>ONHE01000193.1 GCA_900317545.1 uncultured Prevotella sp.
AACATCAGAGGAGTGGCAGATAAGAGATTCTTTCTATTCAGAATAGCAAAGCTGTATGCATAATCCCCACCTTTTTCCTACTGAGCCTGAAAAAAAGCTCTTTCCGAGATTTTGGCTTCGGAAAGAGCTTAAGGCACATTGTCATTCAACCGTGAGGGTATAAATCTGATTAGGCTTCAGATTCTGATTGTATATCAGAATGAAGTTCTCATCCAAAGCGATATCCAGATTGTCGGGATTGCCCACAACGCGGGGTGAAAGGATGCGTTCGGGCAGGAAGTAGGCCACAGGAATATCTTTGACGTGCTCTTCCTTGAATCCTTTCCCCTTCACTTTATCCATCGAAAATCTCGGTCCGGTCTTCAGCATGATGACTGTTTGCTTGCCATTCTTCACGCAGCTGAAGGCATAGTCGGCAGCTCCTGCCACCTCCTGCGTGCGGACATTCCAAGCGGGATCACCATAATATGCCACTACGTCGCGATCGTAAAGGAATCCCACGTCGTCCCTATCCAATCTCAGGTTGTGTGTCGAGTCAGTCATCATATCCAGACTTGTCCTAACCGAGTTGTCGTCCAGATTCCTGAAATCGGGCACGATTTTGTTTAAGGTAGGGTTCTTGCGCTGCAGCTGGGTATACATATCCTGTCTGTTTAGAAAAGCCGCCTCTGCTATGGTGTGTCTGCCTGGAGCTGACAGCAGGAACTTGAGCGCCCCCCACCCGTTTCGTCCATACCATGTCGAAACCACATAGCCCAACATCGCCGTTGCGCCGCCAGACGAAAGCCAGGCGGCTGCCATTGATTTGTCGGAAGCATTCATGTCTCCGATAAGGCAGTTTCCTATGGGCATGTAGACCCGAGGCTTATTGGTTGAAGGTACATTCCTCTGTACAAAGAAATCGGCATAGAGCTGCCCGTTGCGCGCCCGCAAATTTCCGGAAGAGAATGGCATTTCCAGATTGTTCTGCGTAGCATGTGACGAGGTGAAGATAATGTCCGGATCAAGCTCCTGCCATTTGTCCATAAAGATACCTAAAGAACGGAATTGCCGATCCATCTTGTAGGTATGGACCCTGTCGGTCTTTGATTTCTTCTCAAACCACTCCAGCTTTGTGCCGTCGCTGATGCCAGCCATGCGGTTAAACCAGATACCACTCGCCACCTCGGAGGTTGTCGTGAGGGCAGTCCGAATGGTAAAAGCCGACTTGCTTTGGGTTGCCATACGAAGGGCGTCCTTGGCCGAACAACCGGTGACGATGCCCCATACATAGTCATCATAGATGTCGTCATCCATCTGGCGGCTCATGCGGTTGCCCTCAATGACAAAGTTTTTGTCAATCCGGTCCGGCGTCTCGACGACACAAAGATAGCGGGGTTGCTTCTTCTTGAGGGCAGGAAGCAGCTCTGTCAGTGCATGCTTGTAATAGGCCACATCAGCGCCGGGGTGGTTCTGTTTCAGCTGGTTCACCACCTCCATCCACTGCTGATCCTGTTTCAAGGCTTCACGTACGCCAATGACATATCTGTCCGCTAAGGTCTTCGAAACGGCCGTCAGCGACATGCCGGAGGAAAGGATGACCAGAAGTAAAGCAATGGTCAGCCGCAGGGATGTGTGCTTACTGTTGATTGAATATTTCATAGAACTTACTTACTTTTTCGTTATTGATTTTCTCCAATTTCTCAAATTTAACCTTGGCATCCGATGCCTCCTGACTGTTGCCAAGCTTCGTGTTCAGATCGGCTATCAGTCCGTAGAAGTTGACAGGCAATGGGGATGCATTCTCCAATTTCTGCAACTCGTTGAGGTCGGTAAGCCATTCGGTATAGACCGACTTGTCGTCTATTTTTCCATTGAGGTATTGGTAGATGCCCCGCAGGTACATTCTGTCCCAGTAGAAAAGCTGCAGGCTCTTCGCGAACTTGAGATATTCGTTCAGGTCACGCGCACGGTCTTCCCGCTTCATCTTGGCGATCTCAAACTTGGCCAACCATGTCTTTGAGTCAAGCAACTCATTTTTCAAGAGCAACTTTCGCAGGATGTTCATGCTGTCGAGTGTAGCCTGCTGAACATTCTTCTTCTCCAATGAGGGCAGTAGACGGTTGACCGCCCGATCCATCCCGCGTGACATCTGACGGTCAAGCATCACTGAATTCTCTTTCATCTTATACTTGATGTTGTAAGAATTATTGATAACAAACTGATAATCGCTTGAATATGGATTGGAGATATAGTCCTTGGCCATATTCCAGATGTCGGGATCCATTAGTGCCTCAACAGGAAGATTGGCAAGATAGGCCTTAGAAACGGCCTCCATTTCTTTCTTCTTATAGGCATCTTTCAATGCACCGAGGTAGTCCTTCATGAAGTCTATGCTGCGCTCGCCGGCGTCATATCTCTCCTGAAGGGCAGACAGACTCTTGCCCTGCAGACCCTTGGTGATGTCAGCAATGAGCGCTTTTCCTTCCCGAAAACCGACCACGGAGTGGATGACCTTGCCCTCCGGGCTGATGACCAACATGGTAGGCAGTCCAGGGATGTGCGACTTGTAGGCATGGAAAAAGCTGACACCGTCACCCTTTTCCACATCATACTGGATGCAGATGAACTTGTCATTGAAGAAGTCTCCGACTTCTTTCAGCGGGAAAGTCTTCTGCCCCAACAGCTTGCAAGGACCGCACCAGACGGCAAAGCAGTCGACGAAGATGTTCTTTTTCTGCGCTCTTGCCGCCTTCATCACATTCTCGAACGGCTGGGCTTTTATAAAGTTGATTCCTTCATTTTGCTGTGCCGCGACCGAAAGAAGGGCACAGACGGACAGCAGCAATACACTAATTCGTTTTTTCATACAGGTGTTTATCGTTAGTTAGTCAAAGATGTTCTCGGGCAACGGATCCTCCGGGAAGTTGGCATTCTGTGTTTTGATCAGATCCGTGTTCATCTCGTTCTTCATGAACAGATACAGCGCGGCTCCCCTTTCCTTCATTGCGGCGAATCGGGTGAATATCCTTTTCAGTTCCGTACCATTGGTTCCGGTGATGAGACTGACAAACTCCGCAAAGTCCTGATCTTCTGCCGGCGGAAGGTAGGTATTCAGCTTACCTGTTACGTACCCTACGCTGTAACAGCTGTATTTATATTTGTCGTAGACTTTATCCGGATCGGAGACTGTCGGGAAGGTCAATTTTTGAAAGCGCAGAGAGATGAACTTCAATGGCTTCTTAGTCAACGAAGAGTAGTAGAATATCGTGAACGCCATTTCCAACTCAATGCTCAGCTTCTGCCACTCTTTATCGCCCCAACTGTCGGATGCCACACCGACATTTGAGACTGCAATGGCATTGTTACCGTTTGACAGCACATTCTTGACTCTGCGTTTGTTATACGTAGAGGTCTCACACAGAGTGTCGACCAAGAAAACCTTGTAGGGAAAGTTCTTGCGGACAAACTCTTCATCATATTTCTTCAACACCTTCTCATTGAGAACATTGACTATGCGCTCTACATATTTCAGGTTCTCTCCCGTGTTTGCAGGCGCATACCAGGCCATCCACTTCCCATTCCATTTTCGGCGGAAATCTGTTTCGTCGAATGAATACAGAATATAGGTGCCGTATTTCTCGTGAATCTGATAGATAAGTTCGTCGACAGAACCCTGTGTTCCTTTGTTCAAGTTGTACTCGGGGGCAATCAACTCGTCCAGGGGGACAGATTCCGAATCGGACGAACAGGCCGTAAAACCACAGAGCATCGTTGCTCCGATAATGATATATTTGATCTTCTTCATGATTGTGCTTGTTTTGTGTTATTGGTGTTGAATGACATCGCGGTCGTTGGGAGTGGCCAGACTGTTTACGGAAGTTTCCGAAAGCGGGATCTGGATGACATAGTTTTTGCCCTTTTCCTCAAGCACATAGAGCTCGTAATTGTTCTTGTCGGTATACCATCTGTGCTCTATGCGCGGCATGCCTGTCCGTCGGAGATCCCAGAAACGCATCGCCTCCTCGAAGCAGAGCTCCCTTCTCCGCTCGTTCCAGATAAACTTCACCAACTCTGCCGGATTCTTGAAGTCGGCCGATGTCAATGTGCGATACTGGTCACGCTTGATACGTTTGCTTCGCAGATCATTCAGCAGTTCAATCGCCTTGGAGCTGATCTGCCGGTCTTTGCGTGCGTAAGCTTCGGCCAGATTCAGATAGACCTCCACTGTCCTCCAGTTTTCGTGGTAGTTGTTGGCTGCACTCCTGTACTTGATCGGATAATTGTAGCAATACTTCTGCGTAGGTGGTTCCCAGGAATAATCTGCTTCCATATAGTCCTGCGTGAAGAAGGCCTTCAGGCGGAGGTCTCCTTCGGAATACGCTTTGATAAGCGAACCGTCATCCGTCTTTGAGACCCGGAATCCCAGACTGTACAATGCCGGATATGTGGACAGATAGTCATAATACAGTTTAGAGGTGCCGAAGGTGAAGATGATTTCCTTGTTCTCACTCATGTTCATGATCGCAAAGTCCTTGGAAGAGGTAGTCCCCATCTTGGCCTCGTCAACAGTGTTGAGATCAAGGATATAGTTATTCTCCTGCAGGAACTGTTCGCCGTACTTGATGACGTCATCCCATTTCTC
>ONHE01000006.1 GCA_900317545.1 uncultured Prevotella sp.
GGCGTCAGTACATCAAAGGCGCCGGTGGCCCGTTCCTTGGATATGGTCTGGTAACCTGTGACCACTACCTCGCTCAGGGTGTTGTCGCTGTCGAGCGTGAGATTCTGACTGACGTCGGCCTGGCCGCTCTTCAGGGCAACGGTCTGTGGTGTCATGCCGATATAGTTGCATTCAATCTGGCAGGCGGAGACCGGTGCCCGGAGCGTGAAATGGCCGTTGGCGTCGGTCGTGGTCTGGATGTTGGTGCCCTTGATGCGTACGGGGGCCCCCGGCAGCGTCTCGCCCTGCACGTCGCGGACATATCCCGAGACGGTGCGGAACCGATTGTCCTGCTCTTTGGAAGTGACGGTGACGATGCCGTCCTTGACAACATACTTGCATCCGAGTTTGCCCATTACGTTGTCGATCACGCGCATGGCGTCCATGTCCTTCACGTCAACGGTGACCGTGGGGAGCTTTTTCACCAGCTCGCTGGAGCACAGGAAGTCGAGCCCGGTCTGCTTTTTCATTGCGTCGAAGAATGTCTTTACGCTGACCTGACGGAGGTTGAGTGTGACCTGTCTGCCTTTTGCAGTCTGTGCAGAGACCACATCCGGAGCCGCCGTCAGCGCCATCGCCGTCATCAGAATGACGGTGAGCAGCCTGAATCTGTTGCTGAAATGTTTCATAAATCTCTCTTTTTGTTATTGTGAATGTTATAGATGGTATTTCAGGTGTTTTTGTCCGGTTATTGGATCACGATGCTTTCTCCTTCGTATTGGATGTTGACACCCGCCACTTCCGATATGGCTTGCATCGAGTTAGCGATGTCCTTGTATCTGCTGATGACACCTGTGATGCGTCGATTCTTCAATGTGGGATCGGCGAAGGTGACCTTCAGCCCGTACCAACGTGTGAGGACCTCCATGAGCTGATCCAATCTGCAGTCTTCAAACGAGTAGAGGCCCGTGTTCCAAGCGGTGTAGGGGGCCACGTCGACCTTGCAGACGGAGATGCCGTCGGTCATCACTGCCTTTTCTCCAGGATGCAGCATGCGTTCCTGGCCGCCGTTTCTGCTCACGCTGATGCTGCCGTTGACGAGCACCACTTCTGTGGTCCCGCGGGTGTTGATGTTGAATTCGGTGCCGTATTGTTTGACCACTCCGTCGGGCGTTTTCACGTAGAACGGGCGCTTGCTGTCGTGTGCGACGAAGAAATAGGCTTCGCCCACGAGTTCGACCTCGCGGCTGTTGCCGGTGAAATGGAGTGGATAGACGAGGCTGCTGTTATAGTTCAGGTGGACGAGGGTGCCGTCGTCTAAGGTCATCCAGAATTCTTTGTCGTGGCGGGTGATGAGCTGCACGTCGGCGTCGGCGTGCAGATCCATGTCCTGGATGATGCTGTCGGAGGCCACGTTTGTCGCCTTTTGTCCCCGTACAAGCAGTGTCGCCTCGTTCTTCCCCAATGTCTTCGCCTGCTGGATCACGGCTGCCAGTTTCTCGTCCATGGCGTCGGGTACCGGCCGGACAGGCTGCTGGTAGCGCCGGAGGGCCAATACGGCGATCACGATGATGGCGGCAGCGGCTGCCCAACGACTGCCGACGGCGATCCGCGGGCGCAGGATGTGGCGGTTGCGGAACTGCTTCCAGGCTCTCTCCTCGTCGATGCATCGTGCGGTCCGACATCTTTCGGCCAGTGTCTGATCGGCCTGCAGCTGTTCCCATTGATGCTGGTGGTCTTCGCTCAACTGCAACCACTGCTGCAGTCGGGCGTGCTCCTCGTCTGAGGCTTTGCCGCATAGCACGTTGTGCATCACGGTGTTGATATCTCTTGATGACATGGTACCTATTTTAATAATGTAACCCTTCAATGGCCGTAAGGGGTTACAGGAAATGTGAAAAAAGTGAGATGAGTTGATGAATTCGTTTGTCAGTTGGTGCGTTTTTGCGTTTTTGAATTGTCCAGAGATGTGGCACTGATGCCTCCATGCAGCCAACTTGATCACTCAGAAACTTAGTCAGGAGCTTAAAAACTACCTCTCTCAAAAACGCACAAACTTAAAAACTTATGAACTAAAAAACGCTCCTCACACGATAAAGATGGTGATCAGGCTGAACTGACTGTCACCGAGCTGCTCCCTCAGATGCCGTAGGGCCCTGTGCTTCTGCGTCTTCACTGTTTCGGCAGAAATCCTCATCGCTTCGGCGATTTCTGTATTCGACATCCCGTCCATATACATTTCAAACACCTCACGCTGTCTCTGCGGCATGCGCTCCACCGTGAGGAGCAGCTGGCGGTACACTTCCTCAACCTCGAGCTGGTCGTTCAGATCCTTCCCGTCAGTTTCCCGGGGCGTGCTCAGACAGTCGGTGGCGTAACCGTTGACCACTTTCAGATGACGCAGCCGCTTGATGCAGAGATTGCGGACGCTGCGGTAGAGATAGGCGCGGAGCTGCACTTCGTTGTCGAACCGTGTGTCGTGCTCCCACAAATGGGCAAAAAGCTCCTGCACGGTGTCCTCTGCTTCGTTCTCGTCCTGCAGGATCCGCAGGGCATAGATTACCAAAGCCTTATAATAAAGTTTATAAAGCTTGCGGAACGTAGACGCATTCCATCGCCTGCAATCGTCTTCGCTGAGCTTGGTGGGCGGGTGTGACATGGCGTGCAGATTCTCTCTGTGTGCAAAGATAAGTAAAATTGTGGAAATGGCGGATTGATCTTTCCGATTTTTCTCTTTGTCGGTCCGGATGTCCCGTCTGACTGCTTCTCCGATGACTGAAAGTGCCTTTCGGTCACATTTTTATGTTCTTTCTGTTCGTCGGATGCAGATTATTTCGTACATTTGCGCATCAAGTCAAACGTCTGAACTAATTACTAATCCATTTCTGATCACATGTTATCTATGTCCGTTCGCAATCTTCTTGTCGTGTGCCTGCTTGCCTCAGGGCTTGCTCCCGCCGTCGGCCAGCGTCAGTTTCCACCTGAATGGAAGACCCTTGAGGGCCATGAGCCCGTACCGGAATGGCTCCGTGACGCCAAGTTCGGCATCTATTGTCACTGGGGCATCTACACGGTGCCGGCCTTTGGAAATGAACAATATATCCACTGGATGTACATGACGCCCGACGAGGGGCCTGGTCTGATGGGCACGCGCGACCGTCAGGAAGCGCTCTACGGGCCCCTCAGCACCTTCGGCTACCACGACTTCATCCCCCGCTTCAAGGCCGAACGGTTTGATGCCGATGCCTGGGCCGACCTTTTCCGGCAGAGCGGCGCCCGCTTTGCCGGTCTTGTCGGCGAACATCATGACGGGTTTGCCATGTGGGACTCGAAGGTCACGCCTTGGAACGCGAAGCGCATGGGACCCCGGCGCGATGTCGTCGGCGAGTTGGGACGCGCCATTCGTGCCCGCGGCATGAAGTTTATCGTCTCGCTGCATCATGAGAACAACTACTACTATGTCCGCATGCGGCCCGGACTGAAGGGC
This sequence comes from uncultured Prevotella sp., assembly GCA_900317545.1. Taxonomy (GTDB): domain Bacteria; phylum Bacteroidota; class Bacteroidia; order Bacteroidales; family Bacteroidaceae; genus Prevotella. Next base: position 3,467 of record ONHE01000006.1, read on the forward strand.
TACGACCGCAAGTATGAGCGCTTCTACGGCTCGCTCATGCCGCGCCGGCAGTGGTATCAGATGTGGTACGACAAGACCGCTGAGGTCATCGACCGCTACAGCCCCGATCTCATCTACTTTGACGCCTGGATGGATTCCATTCCCAATGACCTCAAGTTCCGCTTCGCCAAACATTATTTCGACCATGCCCGCCAGACCGGTCAGCAGGTCACGTTCACCTATAAGAACGAGGACTTCCCACGCTCCGTCGCCATGCTCGACCATGAGATGGCGAGCCCGGACGAGATCGACAGCATCCCCTGGCTGTGCGACTGGACCATCAGCACGGGCTATCACCAGTCGTGGGGTTACGTGAACGGCATGCAGGTAAGGTCGCCTGCCGAGATCATCCACAAGCTCATCGAGGTCGTGGCCAACAACGGGCAGCTGTTGCTCAACCTCTCACCGATGGCCGACGGCACCTTCCCCCAGAACCAGATCGACTGCATGGCCAACGTGGGCGTGTGGCTCTGGTCCTACGGCGAAGCCATCTACGGCACCCGCCCCTTTGCCGTCTCCCATGAGACTACTCCCGACGGCACCCGCGTCTTCTACACCCGCAAGGGCCGCAACGTCTACGCCATCCTCCTCGACTGGCCCGGCACCGAGCGCCCCCTGCTGCTCCGTGCGCTCAACAAGGCTCATCTCGGCGGCCGACAGGTCCGTTCGGCCACCCTGCTCAGCGTCAAGCGCCATTACGACAGCCTCTTCTCTCAATCCGACGAAGGTCTCACGGTCACCTTCCGCAAGGGTTCCCGCATGCCGTCAGATGCCGCTTCCGTGGTACGGATCGAATTGGAATAGGCCCTGTCACGCCTCTTCTGCCGCGCTGCGCCCCGCCTCCGTCACCGCTGTTCTGGCGGTGTCCCGCGACCATGCGATGACACCCTCCGGTGCATAGGATAACTCCCGTCTGCGCAGAGCTATGCTCCGGGGCCTCCAAAGCATAGCTCCGGGCGGCCGAAAGCATAGCTTTGGACGGCCCGGAGCATAGCTTTGGCAACGCCTTGATTATCAAATGGTTGCAAGGGATGTTTCGGATACGGCGGCCGGAGGGGATCCGGCGCGGGTCGATGCGGCTGATCTGGTCGGCCGGCAGGGACCGCGTGCCGTCCGCATGAGGGCTGTGCGCTGTGCGCTTTGCAGCCGACGGGCATGGACAAATCTGCCCTTCGTCCGTCCATAGAATGTGCACCCGCCGGAGGAGAGCTCCCCGCAGGGAAGACAAGGGCGACCGACTGCCCGGACAAGATGCAAGCAATGACTATCAATAAAACTGCAAGATGAAAAGACTAATCCTACTTTTGACCGTGGCGCTTATGGCCCTCGTTATGCCCGCCGCGCTGTGGGGACATGACGGTAGACCGTTTGTGCGCGTGCGCAATCAAGTGTGTCTCACGCTTCAGGACGGTCTGTTGAGCCTGGAGTTTGTGCGGCCGGACATCGTCCGCGTCCGTTTCACCCGTGAAAACGCATTCTACGGCAACGGCACGCCAGCCTGCCTGCCCCGCGGCGAGCAGCCTGTCGCGTTCACGGTCGACGAGTGTGGCGGAAGCCTCAACCTCCGGTCGGACAGCCTCGTGGCCACCCTCGACCTGCAAACCTATGCGCTGACCTTCCGGGATGCCGTCAACGGACGCCTCTTGCTGGCCGAGCGCGACAGACAGCCGCGATGGTCAGAGCGCGTGGTGACGGAGCGCGTGACCTATGACGAGGCCACGCGCCGCACGGTGAAGACCGCCGATGGGGAGAAAGAAGAGATGGATGAACTGCGCAGGGACACCGTCGGGGCCAGCTGGCGTTATCGCAACTATTTTGTCTGGCAGCCCGGAGAGGCCCTCTATGGATTGGGGAGCCACATGGAAGACTACCTCAATTTGCGCGGAAAGACGCTCTATCTCGTCCAGCATAACCTCAAGGAGATGATTCCCGTCATCAATTCGACGGCCGGATACGGACTGCTCTTCGATGCCGGATGCGCCATGAAGTACAGCGACGGCCGTGAGGAGAGTTATGTGGAACTTGAAGCTGCGCGCGAGATTGACTATTACCTGATGAAGGGAAAGAGTATGGATCAGGTCGTGGCTCAGATGAGACGGCTTACTGGAGACAATCCCATGCTGCCCCGTTACATGTTCGGCTACATCCAATCGAAGGAACGTTTCAGCAGCTCGGACGACATCCTCTCCACGCTCAAGGAGTACAGGAGACGCCAAGTGCCCATTGATCTCCTCGTGCAGGACTGGAATTACTGGCCAAAGGGCTGCTGGGGATACATGAAGATGGACCGTGCGTTCTATCCGGACCCGAAATCCCTGGCCGACTCCGTGCATGCCCTCCATGCCCGCCTGATGGTCTCGATCTGGCCGAACCCTAAAAACAGCCCGCAGACAACGGCCTTCGAGCAGGCCGGGCTGATGCTGCCCAAGAACTTCTACGATGCCTTCGATCCCCGTGCCCGAAGGCTCTACTGGCAGTATGCCTATGACGAATTTTTCCGGAACGGATTCGATGCCTGGTGGTGCGACTGCTCGGAACCCAACGACGGAGACTGGAAGGTGATGCCGCAAGGATACGGCTGGAACTCGCAGGAGCAGAGATGGCTCTGCAACCGGCGCTCTCTCGGTGACGTGCTGGGCGACGAAAGGACTTCGCTCTATTCCATCTACCACGCCATGGGCATCTATGAGAACCAGCGGATGACAACGGATCGCAAGCGCGTGGTCAATCTCACACGGTCGAGTTTCGCCGGTCAGCAGCGCTATTCGACCATCACCTGGAACGGCGACACGCACGCCTCGTGGGACTCCTTTGCACAGCAGATACCCTCGGGCCTCAACTTCATGGCGGCGGGATGTCCTTACTGGACCGTCGATGTCGGCTCTTTCTTCGTCGGAAAGAAAGCCCAATGGTTCTGGGCCGGTGACTTCCCAGAGGGCAACAAGGACCTCGGCTATCGCGAATACTATACCCGGATGTTCCAGTGGGGGGCTTTCCTGCCGGTCTTCCGCAGTCACGGGACCGACACAAGGCGCATGATCTGGGACTTCGGAAAGCCCGGATCGATGTTCTATGACGCCTTGCGGCAAACCATCGGACTGCGTTATCGTCTCCTGCCCTATATCTATTCGCTCGCCGGAAGGGTCACCCGTGACCGCTACACCATGGCCCGCCTGCTGGCATTCGACTTTCCGCAAGACCCAAATGTGCTCGATCGCAAGGACGAATACATGTTCGGGCCGGCCTTCCTCGTGTGCCCGGTGACTCGTCCGATGTATTATGGTCCCGGTTCGCGCAAGCTGAAAGGGACACGTAAGACGCGCGAAGTCTATCTTCCGGGCGGTACGGAATGGACAGACTGGTGGTCCGGACAGCGCTATGATGGCGGACAGATCATCCAAGCCGATGCTCCGATCAGCCGGATGCCACTCTTCGTCAGGGCCGGGAGCATCATCCCGGTGGGCCCCGAGGTGCAGTATGCCGACCAGAAGACTGATCAGGCACTCACGCTGATGGTCTATCCTGGCCATGACGCGACTTTCACGCTCTATGAGGATGCCGGAGATGGCTATGATTACGAACAGGGTGCATTCGCCGAAACACCCCTCTCATGGGACGAGCAGCACCGGCAGCTGACCATCGGCGACCGCAAAGGATCGTATGAAGGCATGATGTCCGTGCGCCGTATACATATTATAAAGGTGGGGCATGACGGGCGGAGGACGGAGAAGACCGTCAGCTATGAAGGCAGAAAAATGACAATGACAATAGAATAACGTGAAAGATGAAAAGACCAATCAGACTTTTGACCGTGGCGCTCATGGCCCTCGTTGGCGCTGCGACGGCCATGGGAGCCGTCAGGACGGACCGGTTGATCACCGATGGGTGGACGTTCTATCCGGGCTATGACGTGCGCAAGACGCCTGAGACACAGACCGTCAGCGTACCCCATTCGTGGAATCTGACCGACGTGTTCAGCGGATTGCGCTACGAGCGCAACACCTTCGTCTACGAGCATGCGATCCATCGGGATGCCGCCATGCGCGGGCGCCGCGTCTTCCTCAAGTTCGACGCAGTCAATGCCGTGGCCGACGTGTCCGTCAATCAGCAGACCGTCGGGCACCACGCGGGTGGTTACACGGCCTTCAGCATGGAGATCACGCAGGCCTTGAACGACGGGCAGAACAAGCTCACGGTGATGGTGTCCAACGCCTACCGCACGGACGTGGCACCCTTGTCGGGCGACTTCAACATCTACGGCGGCATAACGCGTCCCGTGCATCTGATCACCACCGGGCCCGACTGTATCTCGCCGCTCGACCATGCCTCCTCTGGCGTCTACGTGCATCAGGACCGTGTCAGCGCCGAAGCTGCCGACCTGACCGTCGAGACCGTGCTCTCGCTCACCACGGGAACGGCCGGCAAGCAGCTCCGGGTAGCCCTCCTCGACAGCGACGGCACGGTGGCGGCTTCGGCGGAAAGCCCCGTGACGGGCGAAAACATGCGCCAGCCACTCCATATCAGCCATCCCCGCCTCTGGAACGGGCGGCAGGATCCCTATCAGTACACCGTCCGCGTGGAGCTCATCAGCGGTGGCGAGGTCGTCGACAGGGTCGAGGAGCAGACCGGACTGCGCTGGTTCAGCGTCGACGCAGACCGAGGCTTCTTCCTCAACGGCCGGCATCTCGACCTCCATGGCGTGTGCCGTCACGAGGAGGGATACCGCACGGGCGGGCTGCTCAACGAGCAGGCGATCGAGGAAGACGGACAGATCATCGAGGAGATGGGCGCCACGGGCGTGCGCTTCGTACACTATCCCCACTCGCGGCAGGACGTGTGGCAGTATGACAAACGCGGCATCGTGCTCTGGTATGAGCTTAATCTGGCAGGCCCGGGCGGCTATCTGATGCCCGGATATGTGAAGAATGCCGATCTCGAAGCGAACGTCATGCAGAACCTCGAGGAGATGATCAAGCAGAATTACAACTCGCCTGCGATCTGCATCTGGAGCCTCTGCAATGAGCTTTCGTTCAAATACGACGAGCCCGCAACATTCCTCCGCCACCTCAATGCGCGTGCCAAGGAGCTGGATCGGCAGCGGCTCACGACCCTCGCCATCTGCTACGACCAGGACAAGTTTCAGCATATCACGGACCTGATCGGATGGAACAAGTATTTCGGATGGTATGTCTCGAAGGGCGGCATCGGTGAATTCATGGACGAGGCAAAGGCCCTCTCGGCGCCGCAGCCGATCGGTCTGTGCGAGTATGGGGCCGCAGCCAGTCCGTTCAAGCATGCCTTCGGCCGCCGCTCCACCAATCGGCTGCACTATGAGGAAGACCAGACCCGCGTCCACGAAGACAACTGGATCCAGCTCCGTAACCGGCCGTTCGTCTGGTGTAAGTTCGTCTGGCAGTACAGCGACAACCCCTCGAGCATCCGCGACGAGGGCGATGAGAAAGGCATGAACGACAAGGGTATCGTCACCTATGACCGCAAGATCCGCAAGGACGCCTATTATTTCTATCAGGCCAACTGGTCGTCCGTGCCCATGATCCGCATCGCCTCGAGACGCTATACGGACCGTACGGAGGCCGTGACCGACGTCAAGGTGTTCACCAATCAGCCCTCGGCGGCACTCTATCTCAACGGCAAGCGCGTGGCGCGAGGGCGTCGTGACGAGATCGGACGCATCGTCTTCAAGGGCGTGAAGCTGCAGGAGGGTGACAACAAAGTGATGGTCCGCGCCGGACGGCTGACCGATTCGTGCACCTGGAGCCTCCGTTCCGGAGCTAAGAAAGAGGACAGCCAAGAACAGCGTCAGGGACTCGACGGAGCCGTATAGCCCCTTTGTCTTCAGACGGAATGAAAATTTCCCCACGCTCAAAACTGACGAATCCATCCCCGAGAACGCATAAACTGAAAACTGAAAGCTTAGAAATTTATAACTCAAAACCATACAACCCGCAAATGAAACGACAATTCTTCCTGTTGCTGCTCGTGCTTTCGGCACCGATGGCAGCGACGGCCCAGCGCGTGATAGACGTCACACCGGCCAACTTCACGGCCTCAATGAAAGAACTGAAACGTGCTGCGCGAAGCATGAAACAAGACGTCGTGGCCCGCTTCCACGGTGGGGAATACCGCTTGGAACAGCCTCTTGTCTTCGATATCAACAGCTCCGGACGGAGCGGACACATGATCCGGCTCGAGGCCGCGCAAGGTGAGCAGCCCGTACTGAGCGGCGGCGTGCGCGTCAAAGGATGGACCCGCGTCCACGGGAACCTCTGGCAAGCCCCGCTGAAGAGCAATGCCAAGCTGCGCTCGCTGTTCGTCAACGGCCGCCGCTGCCGCATGGCAGGCTCGCGAAACCTCATCTCCGGACTCGGAGCCTACGGCGAATACCGCATCCAAGGCAACGAACCGTGGGCTTTTGGGGCTGGCACTGCTGCCCGCGGACTGAAGATGCAGAGCGGAAAGGAGATGGCTGCGTTCCGCAATCCGGAGGATGTTGAGCTGGTCCAGAACGTGATCTGGAACGAGAAGATTCTCTGTGTGAAAGACATGCAGAAGTGGGGCGACACCATCGCCGTGGAGCTCCAGCAACCCTATGGAGCCATCCTGACCAATCTGAAATGGGCCAAGATGAAGTGGGACGGACAGTTCTTCGTCCGCAATGCGATGGAACTGCTCGACGATCCCGGTGAGTTTTATTTCGACAGAAGCCAACAGACTCTCTACTATATGGCCGACGGAGAGGACATGGAGCAGGCCGACGTGATCGCCCCCTTGACCGAAGGGCTCATCCGCATCATCGGCCAGTCGACCGCGAAGCGGGCCGGCAACATCGCCATCAGCGGTCTGACCTTTGCCTATGACGCATGGAATCTGATGGGCGTAGCAGGCTCGCGCGGCTTCGGCGGCATACAGACGCTCGGGCTGGCCACCAAATATCTTCCCGACGGAAACTGGCACCCGACGAAGTACAACTCGTGTGACGTGCCCGAAGGGACCATCGAAATCCGCTCCGCCAGCAACGTCCGTCTCGAGCGCAACCGCTTTCTCCACCTCTCGTCGGCAGTGGCTTTGAACATGGACAACGATGCTTCGGACATCGCGGTGACGGGCAATGTCTTCGTCGATCTGCTCGGATGCGCCGTCAGCGTGGGCCATCCGCTGCACTATGAGATCGGTGACGGCGAGGGCAGATTTGCCAAAGGCATCGAAGGGGTGTGCCGTCAGATCCGGATAGACAACAACTATGTGCGCAACGTCTCGATAGATTTCCGGCAGTTAGAAGCAATGAACGGATTCTTCGTCCGCAACGTCAGCTTCCTCCACAACGACATTGCGGGCACGCCGTATGGTGCGATCGCACTCGGCTGGTGGTGGGGAAACGCCCAGATTCCAGAGTCCAAGACCGCCGGAATGAATACGATCAGCTTCAATAAGTTGGGCAACACGCACCACGTATTGACCGATGGCGGCATCATCTACATGCTCGGACGGCAGCCGGGATCGGTCTGCGCGGACAACTACCTGTACAACGGGCCGCGCTGCATCTATCCTGACGACGGTTCGTCCGGATGGACCATCCGCCACAACTTCATCAACAGCCTGCGCCAGATGTGGCTTCATATCGACTCGGACCGCGACTATGAGATCACTGTCGACGACAACCACGTCAAGGACAACTATCTCAAGAACAGCGGACTCGGCGTAGAGGTGACCCGCACACACGTCTACCGCAACGTGCCCTTCGCCCCCGAGGCGCTCGCCATCGAGCAGACCGCCGGCCTCGAACCGGCCTTCCGCGACATCGTGCCGCAGCAGGAACCGGAGCCGACCACCATCTATATCGAGATGAGTCCTAAGAAAATCCAGTGACGCGGGATCAATGACAATTGAGAAACGCCGAAGTACGGGAGCTCGGGCGCTGTCGGATTTCCGAAGCGTTTTTAGTTGCTTGAGCGTTTTAAAGTTGAAGGACAATGGGCTGTCATAGACTTTCGGCGTATAGTCCTATCGTTTCCTTTTCCTCTGCCGATGGTGGCCGGCAGATGCTCATTGGCCGATCACACCGTTGGGGCTGATCGCCTTGACTTGACAGGGCAGACTGCTTTTCAATCGATATTTAGTGTCTGTGGTGAAGGCAATGGCTTTTCTGTCATGCAGGATTACGTATCCGCGCGCGCCACTGACTGGATGCCATGTCAGCCGACGGCCTTTCTGTCGAGTGCGCACGGCCGGCAGGGGCTTGCAGAAGGCATCCGGATCCCAGCCGTCATCACCGCTCATCACGTTGCGGATAGTGTATAGCGCGGCTTCGGCTTCGGTCAGCCTGTTCTTCGCTGTACACCGGATGGTGTCACCCGTGTGCTGGTTGAGAGCCCAATAGCTGCTGATGCGACGGCTCAGATCAACGGGCCGCCCTGCGGCATCTACCGTTCCGTAATCGGCAAAGATAGTCGGCCATCCGCCCATGTTTGGCCACCAGCCTTCGGGAGGGATATTGACTTCTGTGCGAGTATGTAGGAATACGGTCTTCGGATAATCGTGCCAGGGACGGCCGAGCCATACGGTGGTCTCGGCAGGATTGCCTGGTGCCGTGATCAGCGTATGGTTGAAGACATAGCCCCAACGGGTTTCGGGCTTGTGCCTCGGTGCCACTATATAGCCCCCTTGCTTGCGGTTGATGACCAATTTGCAACTGTCGAACCACACATTGGCATTGCCATAAATGAAATCAACACCCCCTTCGATGGTGCAGTGACGCAGGAAGTTGCGGTCGTTGGCATTGTTGGCCGTGCGGTAAGTGTCCTGATAGCTCCACAGTCCGCACCGGTTGAGGATCACGCGTGTGGCAAGCGTATAGAGTGCCAGTGCCTGCGGCCCGTTGCGTTGCTCATGTCCCCAGCTGTTGACAAAACTTATTCCCTCGAAGTAAGTATCGTTGGCCAGGTCGACGACAGTAGCTGCACGTTCCACAGGAACAGCTTTCGGTCCTCCGCTCACTTGATTGTCGGTGATGAAGACCTGATCCATGCCGTCTCCAATGATACTGATTCGGGTCAGGCTTCTCGGTATGTGCACATGTCCACGGTAAGTTCCGGCCTTCACATAAACAATGTATTGGCCTTCGTGATGGAACGGAATGGCGTTGACTGCATCAATGAGCGATGTATAGTCGCCTGTCCCGTCTTGGGCGACAACAGCGTCTACCGCCTTTTGCCATGCGTGTACGTTCAAGTTGATAACCCAAATCAGGGCGGCAGCCATGATGATTTTCTTCATAGTTTTATTTTTTTTGTTTTTTTCGTAAATGCCTTACAAATATAAGAAAAAAGCGATCGGTAAAGGTTGAAAAATGTATCTATTGAGTGAAGAAATTGTTACAAGTTGCCATTTCTGTCGATTATTATACCTAAATAATCATTTTTTAAACATTGTTCTGCGCACTTTTTGTTTTCTTTGTGGCCGGATGCTACTCGCCTTGAAGATGTATCTAAGTCACTAATCTTAATAATAATAATCAATAAAAAGAAACAGATGATATGAAAAACTTATTGAAATTCAATGTCAGGAAGCTATGTCTTGCCCTGCTGTTCTTCATCGTTCAAAGTGCCATGGCGCAGAATAAGAGGGTGACTGGTATTGTAACCGATGTCAACAAGGAACCTATTATTGGAGCGAGCGTTACAGTAAAAGGATGGTCTGGTAACGGCGTGGTGACCGACCAGAATGGGAAATATGCCATAACTGTCCCTGCCAAAGAAGTTACGCTGGTTTTCTCTTACATTGGCTTTCATCAGCAAGAACAGAAAGTCGGCGAACAAGGAACTCTTGATATCGTGATGAAAGAAGACAATGTGGGCCTGGATGAAGTGGTAGTAATCGGTTATGGATCAGTCAAACGTAAGGATCTCACAGGTGCTGTAGCTTCCGTGAGGGGTGATAAGTTAGCGGCTGTCCCCGTTAATAATGTGGCTCAAGCTCTTCAAGGCAAGCTTCCTGGCGTGAACGTGGTTTCGAGTGATGGACGGCCAGACGCGACCATTTCAGTCCGTGTGCGTGGTGGGGGATCCATTACGCAGTCCAATGAACCTCTCTATGTGGTTGATGGCTTCCCTGTAAGTTCTATTAGTGATATCCCCGCATCGGAGATAGAAAGCATTGATGTGTTGAAAGACGCTTCTTCAACGGCAATCTACGGAGCACGGGGAGCTAATGGAGTTATCTTGGTCGGCACAAAAAAGGCAGAGGGTGGACGACTAAAAGTCTCCTATAACGGATATGTACAGGCCAAAAATGTGGTGAAGACATTAAAAACACTTACGGCCCAGGAGTATGTGTTTTTCAATTGGGGATACGGAACATCACGTGGTCAAGTCACCGGGGATAATGTCGCCAAATATTTCGGGCTTGGTAGTAAATATGGAAATCATTATGCCGACTATGCTGATATTGATTATCATGATTATACTAAGGATCTGTTGCGCACAGCTTGGTCACATAGTCATAATGTGTCTCTGACCGGTGGAACAGAGAAAACTAATTATCAGGCAAGCGTCAATTATATCAGTGATAAAGGAATCAAAATCAACTCTGACATTCAGAAATTCTCTGTCTCGTTGAAATTGTACCAGCAACTGTTGAGTAATCTTAGTCTTGATCTTGATTTCCGTTATGTGGAAACATTGAATAATGGACGCGAAGGCATCGTTAATGGTCGTGGTTCAGAGATCTCGGGGGCCTATCGTTATCGTCCAATAGACCATCCATTGGGAGGGATTGATTATACAGACGTGAATGGATGGGGATTTGGCATTCAGAACGTGGATAACTCTCACAATCCTGTCGACCTTGTGAACGATGTGACCAATAAGGTAGAAAACGATAATCTTCGCGGTAGTGCTGCAATCTTATGGAAAATTATTAAAGGACTTCAAGCCCGGACGGAAATCAACCTGAGTCGAAGCAATGGAAAAACTTCCTTTTTTAGCAATGGCTATGAGGATGGAATTAAAGACGCTTCGCTGAATCGCTCTCGAGGCTCAGGACTACGTTGGCTCAATACGATCACCTATCAAGCTGATCTTAGCAAAAAACATTCTTTGAATTTCATGCTGGGACATGAGCTTCTGAGGTCAGAGTCTGAATATACTCAACTCAATGGTAATGGATATCCAAACAGTTATGATTATAATTCGGCAATGGGACTCATAAATACGGCAACTCAAAGCTATACCTCCTTTAATTATATAGGTGTTCCTGATCATACAGTTTCGTTTTTCGGCCGTGCGAACTATTCGCTCTTTGATCGTTATTTGTTTACAGTAACAATGCGCGCAGACGGTAGTTCTAAATTTGCACCTGGAAACAGATGGGGATACTTCCCCGCTGCTGCTTTCGCATGGCGTCTCTCAGATGAGCCTTTTATGGCTAAGAGCTCGGCTTGGTTATCTAACTTAAAACTCAGATTTTCTTACGGTACCTCAGGTACAGACAATATCAGTTCTGATCTTTGGCGTGAGACATGGAAGACTATCAGTGCTAGCAATAACAACGTGATGATTAATGGGGAAAAGACTCCGTATTACGCACCTGACGGCTTGCTGGCCAACAATGACTTAAAATGGGAGACAACTATTTCTCGCAATCTTGGTGTTGATTACGGATTTTTTGATGGAAAAATTAATGGTAGTGTGGAATTATACTGGAATACGACAAAAGACCTACTGATGGCAGTACCCGTAGACAATACCACAGGCTACTCCTATCAGTATCAGAATTTTGGGCAAATAAGTAATAGGGGGATTGAATTGTCTATAGATGTTGATGTTTTTCGCACGAAAGACATTAAATTTAGTATAGGTTCCATTTACAACTACAATCGTAACAGAGTGGACAAATTAGAGAATGCTGATAATTATCTTTATTCCTCTTATTGGGCTTCATCATCGATGATGCCTGTCAACGATTATATGCTTGCCGAAGGCATGGGCGTAGGTGTTATCCGCGGGTTTAAATCAGCAGGATTCTATACTGTAGATGACTTCAACTATGTGAATGGACTGTATGTGTTAAAACATGGGGTTCCCGATTTTACGAAACATATCGGCATGAATTATTTTAATCCTTTTAATATTCCAGCGGGACAAACGGCTTTCCCAGGGGCAGCTAAATTTCAAGATATTGACGATGATGGAACTGTGACGGAAAATGATGTCACTTCATTAGGTGAGGTACAAGCTAGAAATACGGGAAGCTTTTACCTTAATTTTCAATATAAAAATTGGGATCTTGGGGCAAACTTTAACTGGGTTTTAGGAGGTAAGATTTATAATGCTGTGGCAATGTTGAATGCTTCTGGTCAAGAATACAATGGCATAGCAGTAGGACGATTATCATTTATCGCTGAGAGTTTTAAGTGCTATAATGTGGATCAAGGTGGCAATCTTTATGCTGTTACTAACCCCACGGAACTGGCAGAACTGAATGCTAACACAAAGTATCCTTTGGCTTATCATCAGTCAGGTATCGTTTCAGACCAGTTCATAGAGAGCGGTAGCTATCTGCGTCTGCAAACGCTAACTTTAGGTTATACCATTCCCAAGACTGTCTTAAAGAAAATTCATTTGAATCAAGCGCGACTCTATTTCACCGCTTCCAATCTCTTTACGATCACGGGTTATTCAGGGGTAGACCCCGAGGTCAATTCCTATAGAACAGGACAGACCGGTTTCCTGAGTTCGTTGCGCATATTCCCTACACTTAATATGGATTGGGGAGCATACCCAAGAGCCAGAACGTTTACTCTTGGAACTAACATAATATTCTAAATTAACTATCCAAATAAAGATTCATCATGAAAAAGACATTATATAATATATTGGCTATTGCGATATTTCTTTCCATTTCTGCTTGTTCGGAAAGCTATCTCAACACGACCTCGCCAAGTATTGTTGACAAAGATTTTGTTTTCTCAAGTGAGGAGTCTGCACGCAATGCTTTGTATTATGGTTACCAAACTTTTCACAATAATCAGAGTCTTCATTCTGTTGGTTTCTTTTGGACGCCTATTTGGGGGTCTGATATTGAAGATGCACAAGACGCTTACAGCGAAGGGAGTCCAGGTTGTCAAGAGAAGACTTTTTATCCTTCAGGAACCTCAAATTATAATATTAATTCAGGTGAGGGTACGGAGGTTTTCACCATGTGCTATAGTACAATTGCTGTATGCAATTCCCTAATCAATGCTTTCGAGGAAAGCGATAAATTCCAAGAGATAATGACGGGAGAAGCAAATACGATGTCGGACATCTATGGACAGGCTGTGGCGTTGAGAGCTACGCAGTACTATGAGCTCATACGATGGTATGGTGATGTGCCCCATTCTTTGAAAGCAGGTGAGCAGGCTAAGGGTTTGACCTCACGATTTGCCATTCTTGACTATCATATTCAGAAATTACGTGAAGTGGAGCCCCACATGTTTCGTGTTGGCGAAAGTGGCCATAGGGCTGATGTCATGAACCGTACCTATGTGCAGGGCTTGATTGGGCGTCTGTGTTTATTGGATGGTGGATACAATACTAGACGCACCGATCTTGGGGCGGACTTTTATCTGAGTGGAGATGGAAAAAAGCTGACTTTTGAAGATTGGAGTGTGGAGAAGGATCATGCTGTTTATGGTCGTCGCACAGATTGGCAGTCTCTCTACAAAATTGCAGGAGAGTATCTGCAAGCTGCAGTCTCCAATCATGGGAATATTAAGCTTCATTTGACAGATCCCCGCTCAAAAGGAACCTCTGGTCAGGAATATGGGAATCCTTTCCAATATGCTTTTCAGCAGATGCACGGAGGGGAAGAAGAAACTCTGGCTGATGAGTCGGTCTATGAAATACCAATGGAATTTAACAATGGATCTCAGCGCCCGGGATATATTGGACGTCCCTCTTCGGGGAGTAATGGTGGTACCCCTTGCATCGGCTGTGGGCAAGACAGAGTGCAAGTATGGTTTTATTATGGTGGTTATGATCCCTTGGATCTGCGTCGCGATGCATCGGTCTCTGTGACTGGAAGTGATGGGATAGGACATGAGCAAATTCAATCGTTTAATCGTTCGGATTGGGGAAAGGGCTGTGGACCCGGCACTAATAAGTGGGATTGGAATCGTATTCTTCACCCCAACTGCTCCAGTTATGGCAATTCGGGAATTAATGTGTCTTATATGCGAATATCTGAGATTTATTTGATGTTGGCAGAAATTCAAGCAGCTCTCGGCGAGTCAACTGCAAAGTCAACCTTGGCTATTATTCATAATCGTAATTTTCGTGGTGGCATGGATCCCAACTTCAACAACTTCATTGCCAAGTGTGGATCTGTTTGGGATGCTGTTATTCAAGAACGTGCTTTTGAATTTTTGGGTGAAGGAGTACGTCGGTTTGATCTTATCCGCACAGGTAAGTTGCCAAAAGCTTGCGTGCAAGATCGCCAAATTATGACTGCAATAGTAGATGGTGTCGCTGCCAATGGTTTTTATCAGTTTGAAAACGGTAATCAGCTTCCTGCCTATATTTGGACAAAGATGGTAGATGCCAAGTCCGAGTATGGATATCGGCTTACTACAACTACACCGAAGGGCAAGGAAGAAGACCCTGTGCTTTATCCAGGTTGGCGTGGACAACATGATAGTTGGGAAAGTATTGTACCGACTGCAGCGACGGGGAAGACGAACATAGCCATTAAAGGCTTGTTCAAATACATCGCTCCTGGAACAGCCGAGGCGTTGGCTTTGCAAGTCGACGGATACGAACAGACGCCGTGGGCGGTAGATATGGTCAAATATAAGGATTCATATGCAACAAAATTGCTGGCGGGGTATACTGACGCCGACTATGCGGCAAAGAACCCACCTATTTATCTACTGCCATTTACCTATAATGTATTGACCACTTCTCATATTACTAATGGATATGGATTCAAGCAAACACAATGATATGCACTATGCATAGGTGCAAATCATTCAAAGTGGGCTGGAACGGGGAAACTGACTGTCCTGGCCCTTTTTTACGTGTCTTCGGAGTGATAAGAGGGAACGAATGTGGCGTGTTGAATGACGAATGAGTCGCCTATTGTGATGATGAGTGAAAAACGGAGTATGGCAAGAGCGAATGTCGTGAATGTGGAATGAGGTATGTTGAATGACAAATGGTAGGTCATGTTCTTATCAATAATTCCACAAGGGAATTACAGGGGCCGGCGAGAGAGGTCACTTGCGGTTCCGTCGGTTCCGGTATTCTGTGGGTGTGATACCGTATTGCTTCTTGAAGCAGCTGCTGAAGTAGTGTGAGTCGTTGATGCCCACATCGAAGGCTATTTCCCCCATCGGTCGGTCGCTCTGGCTGATGAGCTCGGCGGCGCGCTGCATGCGGACGGCCTTCAGATATTCGTTCGGAGACATGCCGGTGATGGCTTTCAGCTTCTTGAAATAGCACGAGCGGCTCATGAAGACGGCCCCGGCCATGTCATCGACCGTGAATGATCCGTTGCTGATATTCTTCCTTACCGAGGCATTCACTTGCTGTAGGAACTTCTCGTCAGGCGTGAGCGGTCGGTCGGTTTCTTGTTCCTGGGAAGTGTTGGGTGTGGTTGTGCTGGCTGGGGAGGAAGGCAGCGTGCTCAACTGTTGCTGATAGAAGGTCTGAAGTCGACAGCGTTGCTCCAACAGATTGGTGATGCGCGCCTTGAGCAGATCAGCGTTGAAGGGCTTCACAATGTAGCTGTCGGCACCGTTCTGCATACTGTCTATCTGGCTTTCGTCGTCGCTCTTGGCGGTGAGCAGGATCACAGGGATGTGGCTGGTGTTGATGTCCGCGCGTAGCTGCCGCAGCATTTCCTGCCCGTCCATCACTGGCATCATGATGTCACTCACGATGAGATCGGGCATCATTTCACGTGCACGGTCTATTCCTTGCTGCCCGTTCTCGGCCTCGATCAGCGTGTAGGTCGCCATCAGAATGGTCTCCAAGAGATAGCGCATGTCCGGATTGTCCTCCACGATGAGCAATGTACGCTTCTCGAATGGGCTTCCTTTCTGTCCCATCAGTTTGCGATACTTGTTGAGCGAGTTGTATTTGGTGGTGGCGATGGTTACAGCGTCACGGGTCACGAACTCCGTGTCCGGACCGAAATGGTCGCGTCCGCCCTGTAGGATGACGGTGAACGTGGCCCCCTGCCCTTCCTCGCTCTCTACGCTGATGGAACCTCCGTGCAGGGCGACGAGTTGCTTCACGAGCGACAGACCTAATCCTGTGCCGGGCATGTCGTAGATGTCGCGGTCGATGAAGTTGCGATATTCTTCGAAGATCGTTTTCTGGCGCTCGCGACTGATGCCTACGCCGCAGTCGGCAACGCGGATCACAGCACCTTGCCCGTCTGCCTCCACGCTCACGGTGATGGACTTCCCGATGGGCGTATACTTGAAAGCATTGCCAAGCAGATTGAAAATGATCTTGTCCAGCTGGTCCGCATCGGCCCAAACAACTAATGATTCCAGCGTCGTCGCCATGGTGTAGTCGATGTGGTGCTCGTGGGCTATGTTGTCGAAATTTCTCATTATATCTCGGATGAAAGGGATCAGGTCGATCTGGCGGACGGTCATTCTCAGTTGCTGGTTCTCGATCTTTCGGATGTCGAGAATCTGGTTGGTCAGTCTCAGCATGCGGTGAGCGTTGTCGCTGACCACTTCCAATTGCTGGCGTAGTGTGTCGTCAAGGCCGGGTCTGCGCAGCGTTTCTTTCATGAAGCCATAGATGAGCGTGAGTGGCGTCCGCAGTTCGTGCGACACATGGGTGAAGAATTTCAGTTTGATATCGCTGATCTCCCGCTCCATCACCACTTTCTGCCGGAGACGGTAGAAGGTGGAAAGCACGTAGGTGGAGACGGCGATCACGGCTACAAGCCCTAAGGCGTAGAGCATGTAGGCCCAAGGTGTCTCCCAGAAAGAGGGCAGCACCTGGATGTCGATGGTCCGTGTGTTGTGTACCCAGACGCGGTCGCTGTTCGTGGATCGCACCTGCAGCGTGTAGTCTCCTTTGGGCAGATTGGTATAGGTGGCGAGCCGTATGGATCCGCTGTAGTTCCATTTTTTCTCGAAGCCAAGCAGCCGATAGGCATACTCTGTCTTGTCTGAATTCTTCATGTCCAGCGCCGCAAACGCAATGGAGAAACTGTTTCGGTTGTGCGGAAGCCGTATCTGGCGTGTGTTGTCAATGTCTGTCTGCAGAATTCCGTCTTCATTCGGCTTGACGCTGTTCATCTCCTGCAGGAAGTCGGTGAACACAATGGGTGGCACGAAGGTATCGGCTTTGATGCGCCGGGGATCAAAACAGACGATGCCGGCGTTGTAGGTGGGGAACAAAAGCTGCCCGTTTCGCGCGGCTACAGGCGGCCCTTCGTCGAAGCTCACGTCAGCCGGGATGTCTTCATAGGTAAAGGTTTCGATATCCTTGTTCCGTGGATTGAACTTGCTCAGGCTTCCTTCGGAGCAGAACCAGATGTTGCCTTGTACGTCTTCCACGGCTGAAAAGACGATGTCGCTGCCTGCTCCGTCGCGTTGGGTGTAGGGTTGCAGACGGATGCTGTCATTCGTCAGCTTGAGGAGGCAGTCGAATCCGCCGCCGTTGGTGCATACGTACATGTCGCCCTGACGGGAGAAACAGACCATGTGGATGTCGTTATAGCTGAGTGAATGGAAATCGTTAGGATCGTGCGTGAACAAGCGGAAGCGCATGAACCGTGGATCTTTCTGAGGACCGTCCGCGAGGATCAGGCCGCCCGTGGTGCAGATCCAGATGCGCCCCTGACGGTCGCTGGTCACAAAACGGGTACGGTCACAGGCCTCATAGGGATAATTTTTCAGTAGGTTGCGGTGACTGAAAAAGCGAACGGATGAATGATCGGAAGGATTCACGGGCAGACGGTTCAGGTCGAGAATGTTGATTCCGCCACCGTAAGTGGCAATCCACAGCCGGTGCATCCGATCCTCATGAAGGCTGAAGATGTCGTTGCTGGTCAGGTCGTAGCGGCCGTTGCCTGTTTCGAAATGGCTGATTCGGTATTGCTGTGGCCCCGTTTTTTCCGCCCGGAAGAGTCCGTTTCCCTTTGTCCCGATCCACACATTGCCCCGGTGATCCTCATAGAAACAGTAAACACGGCCGAACTGCGCGCCGCCCGCCCCGATGGAGCCGTCGCTGCGGAGGCGTCCCACCGGGCGGAGGAAGTCATCGTAGAGGAGCACCGTCCCCTCCTTGCTGCCGACCCAGATGATGCCGTGGCGGTCCTGCATGAGGCCTCTGATGTTCAGATCGTAATCGTTTTGGCCCGTCTTGAGCACGTTGAAGATATTGTTCTTGAAAGTAGCCCGCCGCAGACCGATATTCTTTGGGCAGAACCAAAGGTCGCCTTGACGGTCGCTGTAAGCAATCGCGAGGTTGGTTTCTATGCTCCAATAGGTCTGCTCTTTGTCACAGAAAGGGACGAGTCTGTCGTTTTTATGATCATACCAGGCCAGTCCTCCCGATCCCGGCGACACCCAGAGCTGGCCGTTGCGGTCCTCGATGATCATGCTGGGAGCCGTGAACCTCAATTCTTTGCCATATTTGTCATACAGCGGGAGGTGCCGGAAAACGCTGTCGCCGACCTTCAGATGTCTCACCCCGATCTGTCTGCTGTCCGCCCAGATGCCTCCGCTACGGTCGCAATAGAGGGAAATGATATCGTTGTTACCATCTAAGCGATAGTGACGGAAGGTGTTTTCCGGCGGCGTATCGTAGCAGAACACACCGTCACCGGCGGTGCCGAAGACGACACGGTGGCTGCCTGAGGCTTTAGCATGTGTGACGGCAGCGTCGGTCTTCAGTCGGAACATGCTGAACCGCCGACCGTCAAAGGCGTAGACGCGGCCGCTGGTTGAAGTGAAGTAAGTGATGCCGCCGGCCTGTGTGGCGGCTAAAAAACGGCCCCTCAACACGCGCCTCAGCCGTCGCCCGACATACTGATAGAGTCCGTTGTCGGCCAGAATCCATTGACGACGGTGCGGGTCGGAGAACGCCTGATGAATGCTGTTTCCACGCCCCATGCGGGCTATGGCGGCATGGAGGAGCCCGCTTTCGCGATCCGTGTCTATCTTGAAGAGTCGACTGTCGCTTGTCGTGACCCACACGCGGCCGCCTTCCATGGGATAGAAACCTGTGGTATGGTAGGTGCCGAAGGGAAGCGCATCGAAGCCGCCCGATAACGAATTGAAACGGTAGACGGCACCTTCGTAGCTCTTCACCCAGATGCTTCCGAGGCTGTCTTCCATGATCTTGTCGAAGCGGTTGCCCTTCAAGGCACTGCGGTCTCCCGGCACCGACTTGAAGTTACGGAACGTATAGCCGTCGAATTGGTATAATCCGTCCCATGTCGCAAACCACATCATCCCCCGCCGGTCCTGCAGAATGTCCATCACGTTCTTCACTTGTAGACCGTCCTTGGAGGTGAAGACGGTAAAGTGGTGGCCTGGTTGGGACCATCCGAACAGCGTTCGAAAGGTAAGGAGAAGGATGCAGATGATTTGGCGCGGCATGTATTGTTTAGTAGTTCATGTGCAAAAATAGCAATTCTCTGCAATATTCCCAAATGATTGCCTGCGATAAATGAGAAAAACAACCGATCCTTGCAGGGAAGATAATAAACCGACGAGCGCATCGCGTTGGTATTCGATGGCAATTGCTGCCAGGCCAGGATGTGAGTGAACGGGCATCCTGCGAGTGCGCTTTCTTATAGGTATGCAAACTTTGCGGTCGACTTCCTGAAGATACTTGATTGTGGAGGCGACTATGTGGACAACGCTTCCCCGGAGGAAAGATGGAACGTATGTCGCTCACGGAAATGGTGAACGGATCGCAATGGGCATACAGTCTGCGTGGCCGGATTAGGTTCCCAGACCGTCAGGATTGCGTGTCGGCCGTGATCTGTTGATTGATCCGGGTGGTGAATCTCACCGGATCCTCGATGTAGGGATATTGGTTCGTCGCCTCGCCTGTGCTCACGATGACCGTCCCATAATTGAGGATGCGGCCGAGAAGGCCTTGTCTCACACGCACGCTCTCGCATTTCCGGAGGATCAGATCATGCGAGTCGCGCTGGATGATGCCCGTCTTGGCGATCAGGCGCCTGTCGGTCAGCACATACTGTCGGCCGCCGTAGGCTCTGACGGCTGTCCATGCGGCGGCGAGAGAGAGGACGAGGGCGATGGCGAACTGGGCGGTCAGCTTGAAGCCATCGCCTGGTATGATGAAGACGGCCAATGCCAAGAGGATCAGCAGAGCCGGCAACCAGTAGATGATGGCGTGCAGTTTGGCGCGATAGACGATGTGCTCTCCGTCCATCAGACTTTGTTCGATGTAACCCATTTTTGTGCGTTTTTGAGATTTGAAGTTAAACAGTTGGGGGAGTTAAAGGAGTTTCTGAAGTTGAGGGAGTGCAGAAGCTTGAGACGTTGAAGGAGTTTCGGGAGTGCAGAGAGTGCAGGCATTCGTTTCGAAGCAAATGTCTGCACTCCTGCCACTCCTGCCACTTCTGCACTCCTAAAACTCAAAAACGAATCAACTCCCGCCAGCTCCGGAACCAACAAGCTGTCACTTCCTTCTGCCCGAAGATTTCTTCCGGTGTCCGGAAGAGCGGTCTGCGTGCGGTCTGCCGTTGTTCTGCGGCGCGGCCGAATGATCGTTCTGGTTAGGCTGCTGCTGTCTTCCGGCGATGGTGAAGTCGAGCTGTTTCTTTTCGAGATTGGCTTTCGCGACCTGGATGCGGATAGGATCGCCGAGCGAATAGATGCTGTGACGGCGTCGTCCGACTAATCTGAAGTTGCGCTCATCGAAGTCATAGTAGTCGTCATCGAGGTCACGCATGGGCACCATACCTTCGCAATGGTTCTCGTCGATCTCACAATAGATCCCGTAAGAGGTGATGCCACTGATGTGCGCATCATAGGTCTCGCCCACGTGTTCGCCCATAAATTCGACCATCTTGTATTTGATCGAGTCGCGTTCCGCGTTCTGCGCCACCTGTTCCATGTTGGAACTGTGTTCGCAGAGTTCCTCATAGTGCTTCTCGTTGGCTGACCGTCCTCCCTGCTGATAGCGTGTGAGGAGGCGGTGGACCATCGTATCGGGGTAGCGGCGGATGGGGGATGTGAAGTGCGTATAATAGTCGAAGGCCAGTCCGAAGTGCCCTATGTTGTGCACGGAATAGCGTGCCTTCATCATCGCCCGCAGTGCTACGGTCTGGATGAGTTTCTGTTCCGGCCGTCCCTCGCTGTCGTCCATGAGCTTGTTGATGCTGCGTGCCATGGCGCTGCGCGTGCCGTCGGTCTTCACCTTATAGCCGAAGCGGACGATATACTCGCGCAAAGTCTCCATCTTTTGTGGGTCTGGATTGTCGTGGATACGATAGGGGAAGACCTTGGCCTTGCGTCCTTTGGGCACTCGGCCGACGCTTTCGGCGACCGTGCGGTTGGCCAGCAGCATAAATTCCTCGATCATCTTGTTGGCGTCTTTCGACCGTTTGAAGTAGCAGCGGATGGGCTTTCCCTTCTCGTCGACGTCGAAATGGAGCTCTTCGGAGTCGAATTTGACCGATCCGTTTGCAAACCGCTGCTCCCGCAGTTTCTTGGCCAGACGGTCGAGCGTGATGAGTTCGTCGGCGTATTGTCCTTTGTATCCGCCTTTCGGAGCGGGCGGGGCGGGCTGTCCCGTACCCTCTTTGACGCCGTTGTCTTCGAGCAGTTGCTGCACCTCTTCATAGGCGTAGCGGCGGTCGGAGCGAATGATGGTGTGCACGATGCGGTATTTCTGGATCTTCGCCTCGTCATCGAGGTTGAAGATGACGCTGTAACAGAGCTTGTCTTCGTTGGGCCGAAGCGAGCAGACAAAATTGCAGAGGCGTTCGGGGAGCATCGGTATGGTGCGGTCGACGAGATAGACTGAGGTCGCCCTCTTCTGTGCCTCGCGGTCGATGATGTCGCCTTCCTTGACGTAATGGGATACGTCTGCGATGTGAACTCCTACCTGCCAGAGCCCCTTGTCGAGCTTCTTGATGCTCAAGGCGTCATCAAAGTCTTTCGCGTCTTTGGGGTCTATGGTGCAGGTCCATGTGTCGCGGAAGTCCTCACGCTCGGCTTCGTCCTGCGGGGTGATCTCGCCAGTGATGGCTTCGGCAGCCTTCTCGACGTTCTTCGGATAGCGGTAGGGGAGTCCGTATTGTGCGAGGATGGTGTTCATCTCTACATCGTTGTCGCCCGTCGGGCCCAATATGTCGATCACTTCTCCTATCAGATTCTTGTGCTCGGCATCCGGCCACTGCGTGATCTTGACCACTGCCTTGTCGTTGGTCTTACCGCCTTTGAGCCGCTTTTTGGGAATGAGGATGTCGTGTACGAATATGCTGTCGGGCGTGATGAGGAAGGCCATGTCCTTCTCCACGCGCAGTCGGCCGACGAAGGTGTCCTTGGCGCGGCTGAGAATCTCGATGACTTGCGCTTCCTTAATATGCTTCTGGCGGCGCGCCATGAATGAAACGCGGACGCGATCGCCTGTCAATGCCGACATCGAATTGCGTTCCGAGACGAAGATGGGATTGCTCCCGCCGGCAGGGATGAACGAGTTCTTGCCGTTGGACTTGCGCACGAAGGTTCCCTCCTGCACCTGGCCGGTCTCGTTGAGCTTGTAGGCGTTGTCCGAAACCTTGGTCAGCGTGTCATCCCAGGCCATCTCCTCCATGATGCTGATGGCCAGCATCTTGAGCGGATGAGTGTCGAGATGCAGTGTGCGGAATATCTCCTTGAATGTGAATGACTGCCCCGGGCGGGTGCGGAAGAATCCTTCCAGCATGACGGCAAGCTGTTTCTTCGTCAGGCGCTTGCCTCCTTTTTTCTCTTTTCCCATTGTGTTTGACTTATAGATTGCGTAGGCAAATTAACGAAATAATTCCCACATTCAGCCCTTTCTTTACGATTATTTTACAATAAAATGCGAACTGTCCGCCCGTAGGGTGCATGCGGGGCCTTGCACAGCGCAGTCATGCGGGGCATCCAAAGCAGTCATGCGGGTCATCCAAAGCTATCATATGGGGCGCCGAAAGGATGGCTCCGGCCGGGGCGGAGGAGGCTTCCGGAGGACGGACATTTCGGCTGCGGCGCGACGAAAAACATGAAATAATTTTGTAATATGCTTGATTTCAAGTAACTTTGCGCCTAAATAGGAAGTCGTATGAATATACTAATCACGGGTGCGAGTGGCTTTATCGGCAGCTTTTTGGTCGAAGAAGCACTGAACAGAGGTATGGAGACGTGGGCTGCCGTGCGCAGTACGAGTTCGCGGGCCTATCTCCGTGACGCGCGCATCCACTTCATCGAACTGGACTTTTCGTCGAAGGAGCGGCTTGTCGAACAGCTCTCCGGTCAAGCCTTCGACTATGTGATCCATGCGGCGGGAGTGACAAAGACCCTGCATGAGGCCGACTTTCGCCGCATCAATACGGACGGGACGAAACACTTGGTGGAAGCACTGCTGGAACTGAAGATGCCGGTCAGACGCTTCATCTATCTGAGTTCGCTGAGCGTCTTCGGCCCCGTGAGCGAGCAACAGCCTTATCGCGAGATCAGCGAAGACGACGTGCCGAAGCCGAACACGGCCTACGGGCGCAGCAAACTCGAGGCCGAACGCTATCTCGAAAGCATCGGCAACGACTTCCACTATGTCATCCTGCGCCCCACGGGAGTATACGGTCCGCGCGAGAAGGACTACTACATGATGGCGCGGAGCATCAGCCGCCACGTCGATTTTGCTGTCGGTTACCGCCGACAGGACATCACCTTCGTCTACGTGAAGGATGTCGTGCAGGCGGCATTCCTCGCCCTTGACCATGGCATGGACGGCCGTTGCTACTTCCTTTCCGACGGTCATGTCTACCAGTCGACCACCTTCAGCGACCTCATCCGTGAGCAGTTAGGGCGTCCGTGGTGCCTCCGCGTGCGTGTTCCGGAATGGGTTCTACGCGTCGTGACCTTCTTCGGGGAGCGCGTAGGACAGATGACCGGCCGGGTGACAGCACTGAACAACGACAAGTATAACATTCTCAAGCAGCGCAATTGGCGTTGCAATATCGAGCCCGCCGTCGATGAGCTGGGCTATCATCCCCATTATGACCTCAGGCGGGGAGTCCGTGAAACCGTCGCCTGGTACAAGGAGAATGGCTGGCTATAGGCATACGCTCATGAAAGACAGGACATTCTCAACGAAAGCGTTTATACAGGATCTCTTCCGCATCGAGCAGCATCCGCGGCGCGGTCTGCTGCCTGCCGAGTGGGTGGTCATTATCTATCTGACGGCCACACTCCTCGTGACGCTCTTCGCCTACACCCGTCTGAGCAATCCTGACGGCATGATCCGGGGACGCATGAGCATCCTCGCCGTCCTTGCCGCGCTGTGGGTGGTCTATCAGCTCGTGCCCTGCCGCTTCACCGAAATGCTGCGCACGCTGGCCCAGATGGCCCTTCTCGGCTGGTGGTACCCCGACACTTACCATCTCAACGGGCTGCTTCCCAACCTCGATCCGCTCTTTGCGCGCATGGAGCAGACGGTCTTCGGCTTCCAGCCTGCGCTGCTCTTCGCCCGCCACTTCCCGCAGACGATCGTCAGTGAGGCCATGTGCATGGGCTACGCATTCTACTTCCTCTTCATCACGGAAGTGTTCCTTTTCTATTTCATTTGTCGTTTCCGGGAGTTCGAGCGCGGCGTGTTCATCATCCTGGCATCGTTCTTCTCCTATTACTTGATATTCGACTTGCTGCCCGTCACCGGGCCTATGTTCTATTATAAAGCCGTCGGAGTGGGCGCCGTCGCGCATGGGATCTTTCCCGAGGTGGGCGACTACTTCCTCACGCATACTGACTTCCTGCCCACACCGGGCAACCCCAGCGGCTTCTTCTATCAGATGGTGGCCGACGTGCACACGGCCGGCGAGCGCCCGACGGCAGCTTTCCCCAGTTCGCATGTGGGCATTGCCACCGTCTGCATGATGCTCATCTGGCGTTCCCGCAACCGCCTCCTGCTGTGGCTGTCGATACCTTTCTACATCCTGCTCTGCCTCTCCACGGTCTACATCATGGCCCACTATGCCATCGATGCTATCGCCGGACTCGTCACGGGCATCGCATTCTACTTCCTCTTCTTGGGCATCTCGAAAAAAATGACTACCTTTGCACCCTCTCAGAAACATAGGAGAAAATGAAGAAACTATATATTGAGACCTACGGATGCCAGATGAACGTGGCCGACTCCGAGGTCGTGGCATCCGTGATGAAGATGGCGGGCTATGAGCTGTGTGACAGCGATGCCGACGCCGATGCCGTGTTCCTCAATACCTGCAGCGTGCGCGAGAATGCCGAAAACCGCATTTACCACAGGCTTGAAGCGCTCCATGCCGTGCAGCGGAAGAATGCCGCCGCGACAGCAGACGGACCGTCACTCCGACCCATCATCGGTGTCCTCGGCTGCATGGCCGAGCGTGTGCGCGACGATCTCATACAGAATCACCACGCCAACCTTGTCTGCGGGCCGGACAGCTACATGAATCTGCCCGATATGATCGCGCAGTGCGAGACCGGCAGCAACGCCATCAACATCGAGCTGTCCACCACCGAAACCTATCGGGAGGTGATTCCGCAGCGCATCGGACTGACCCACGTGAGCGGTTTCGTCAGCATCATGAGAGGCTGCAACAACTTCTGTCACTACTGCATCGTGCCCTACACGCGGGGCCGCGAGCGCAGTCGCGACGTCGCGTCGATACTCGCCGAGGTTAACGACCTACACCGTCGAGGCTTCCGCGAGGTCACCCTGCTCGGCCAGAACGTCAACTCCTACGGTCTGCTGCCCAACGGGCGGCGCCCCGAGGGCGGCACCTCCTTCGCCGAACTGCTGCGCTTAGTAGCCCGGGAAGTGCCCGACATGCGCGTCCGCTTCACCACAAGCAACCCCGAGGACATGGCCGATGACATCCTTTATGCCATCGCCGACGAGCCCAACCTCTGCCATCACATCCATTTTCCGGCGCAGAGCGGATCCGACAAGATACTCCGTTTGATGAACCGGAAGTACACCCGCGAACAGTATTTAGACAAAATCGCCGCCATCCGTCGCATCATCCCCGACTGTGGCATCACCACCGACCTCTTCGTGGGTTATCACGACGAGACCGAGGAAGACTATCAGCAGACGCTCTCGCTCATGCGTGAGGTCGCATTTGACAGTGCTTTCATGTTCAAGTACAGTGAGCGCCCGGGCACCTATGCGGCTGCTCATCTGCCCGACAACGTGCCCGAAGAGGAGAAGATACGCCGTCTGAACGAGATGATCCATCTACAGACAGAGATCAGTGCCGCGCAGAATCGCAAGGACGAAGGGCACGTCTTCCCCGTCCTCATCGAAGGATTCAGCAAGCGGAGCCATGACCAGCTCTTGGGACGGACACCGCAAAACAAGGCTGTCGTGATCGACCGTGGCGGCCTGCACATCGGTCAGACGGTGCCGGTGCGCATCACCCGCTCCACCTCCGCCACGCTCTTCGGGGAGGTTTTAGGCGCATAGGCGTTTCGGGAGTGAAGGAGTTCGGAGAAATAAAGGAGTACAGGAAGTTTCTGGAGTAAAAGAGTTCGGAGGGTTTTTCAAAGTTTCGAAAATCCCTTAAAGAAATGCAGGGGCGGGCCTTGTGCACGTCCGCATGTGTCGAAACGCCCTCGCGCAATCAATCATCCATACCCATCGTCATTCCATTCCCACCGTAGGGGCGGATCAGCGTATCCGCCCGCACGGGGCGAATGCAATCGGAAAACAGCCCGTTGATCATGAATGTCGGTTGCGGATGGCAAAATGCGGACGGGCGTTCGTATCATGATTTTATTCCATTGGATTGATTGCGGGCGGATATGCGGATCTTGCCCTACAATGAATTGATAATCAACGCGTTGGCGGAGCTATCCTCCGGGCCGTCCAAAGCATAGCTCCGGGCAGCCTAAAGCATAGCTCCGGGCGCCCCGGAGCTATGCTCTGCGTGACGCATCAGATTCATCCGTGAAATCCGCATGATTTTCAGGTGCCGTTGACATGAATTTTATGGATGTAGAGGATGATCATCATACGGCTTTGGCAGGATCATTCTGTGCGTTCCGGACATTCATTTGGCAAGGGTCAGATCCACCGTAGGGTCAGATCAGCGTATCCGCCCGCACGGGGCGAAAGCGACCCCTCCGAATGACGGGTGTGACTCTCCGAGGTGGGCATTCATCGCTTCCCCGGCTCCCTCATGATATCAAAATACTTCCGGAGGACTAAGTACGAGATGATGCGTTCACACTTGCGGTCGCGGAACCGGGCCACCCAGGCGTGGGCATTGTGTATGATCTGCTCGGCCTCGTCGGGATGGTCGATGTAGTGTTGGATGCGTTCCTCAAGATCGGAGAAATCGGGTGCGATCTCGATGTAATGGACATTAGGTTTCAGAAGACCCTCCATGAACCACGTTTCACAGGTGGGTCGCGGCATGACTGCAATCGAGTTGGACGACATGACCCACTTTAAGTTGCTCGCTACATCATTGCCTTCGAGCGCCATGATGAACTTATAGTCAAGGTGTTCGCCGATGGTGAGCTTTTCGGTATGCCACTTTGGATAAGCCGTGTCAATGACACCGATGTCGCAGAGCGGATGACCGAAATAGCGGCTGACAAACAGATAGCGGTTGCGTTTGAGGTCTGTGCCGCCGTCTTGGCCGATCAGTCCGCGGAAGATCACCATGTTTTTCTTTTCCCGGAACGGTTTCCGGTCTTTGACGAAAAGAAAATGACGCACCCGGTCGAGCTTCATGAGCACTGAGCAGGCGTTGTCTTCGACGAGCGGACGACTCTTCACGATCGACGGCACGGCAGGCACATGAACGATGTCGCCGGGCAATAAGCACCAGCGGGATGACGGTGGAAAGCATCGCGCATACCGGTAAGCGTCGAGATAATAGACCTTCTGCCCGGTCATCGGCTGATCCTTCAGGGCGACCGACTCTCGACGGAAACGCTCGCGATCGATGTCGGCTACCGTGTCGAGACGGTTGTAATAGGCCACGCGCTGCATGATTTCGTCACGGTCGGGGCGACGTTCCCACGACCGCAGATCTCGCCGGCAGCACGCCCGCAGGATGAAACGGGGAGCACGAATGTGCAGGTAGGAACTGACATAATAGGCCAGTTTGGAGTTCTTACCGCTGTGCAGGATGTAGTAGAGTTTGCGTGGACAATGCATGTTGTAGGTCTTTGGATGCAAAAATAGGCATTAATCTTGATAAAAGAAGCAGCCTTCAACTGTTTTTTCCACCTTATCCGCCCATCACTTCATGATAGAACGCCAAGTATGCGCGGGCGATCTTCTCCGGCGAGAAGCGCTCGATGACGTCCGCGCGGATTACGTTTGGATCGTAGACACGACCCATTGCCGTGCGGATTCCGGCCTCCAAGGCCTCTGAAGTGAATGCTTCGCAGCGCACGCCGGTGGCAGGCGTGATCAGCTCTTCGGTACCACTGCAGGGGAAGGCGATGACCGGGAGCCCGCAGGCCATAGCTTCCAGCGGCACTTGGGCAAAGTTCTCCTTCGTGCTCGGCAGGCAGAAATAGTCGGCAGCCGACAACTTCCACGACTGGTCATCAGGACGCAGCGTCGGCCCTAACTCAATGACGTTGGGCCAAGAGCGGCGCGGATGGCTGCGGTTGCGGCCGATGGCGAGGATGCGGAAGGCGGGGTCGATGCGCCATAACGTTTCGGAAAGCACGTCTAAACCCTTGCGCGGCTCGTCGATATTGCAGGCGCAGAAGGCGAAGAGGGTGCTTCCGGCCGGCACGCCGATACGCTGCCGGGCTTCCTGACGGTCCTTGGGGGTGAAGAGAAAATGGTCGACGGAATTGTAGATGATCGTCTTCGGCCTGTCGGCTATCATCTCGTGGCCGGCGTAGAGATTGTAGCCCATCTTTGAAAGAAACACCACCCCGAGCCGCTCCACCTTGTGCAGGTTGTCGTACTTGATGTGGTAGTACTTGCGTTCCAATGGATTTTCGGGTAGCAGATGCTGCTCGATGTTGGCGATGCCGTATAATGGGTTCTCGTCGTGTAGCGTGAATACGATCGGCTTATGCTTGAAATGCTCGAAGAAAGTGGGATAATCGAGATAGCCGCCCACCCAATGAATGTGAATCAGGTCAGCCTCCTCGAGCACGCGGACATTGCTCAGGTCGATCGAAGAGACGGGCAGCGTGTAGACCGCATGATGGAGTGCGGCCAGCTTACGACAGGTGTTGAGATCGTCGTGGATATGTAAGAACTTCTTGGCCTTGCGCAGTGCGCTATACATAAAATAGCGCTTGCGGCCGCACTGGATGATAAAACGGTCTTTGTGACGCTTTCGCAGCACCACCATCTGACTGTCGAGGCCCAACTGGCGTTGCGATTTACATATACGATAGGCGCACAGTCCGGCTCCGTTAAAGTCGGCCATGCTCAAATGAACGATTCTCATAGCAAAAGCGGAAAAATGCTTTATATCGTGATGATTCTGACAATATGTCGGACAAAAGTAACAATAATCTGATAGATATGCAATGTTTCAGACTTAAAAGTGCAGTTTTTCTTTTGTGGAAGGGAGGAGGGAGAAGGGGATGAAGGATGAGAGATGAAGGGATGAAGGATGAGAGATGAGGGGATGAAGGATGAGAGATGAGGGGATGAAGGATGAGAGATGAGGGGATGAAGGATGAGAGATGA
>ONHE01000024.1 GCA_900317545.1 uncultured Prevotella sp.
CCTGTATTCCATTACAGACCACATAAAATAAAGAAGCATCAAGTGGCGACATCTTATGCTCAATACGCAAGGTCTGCCCACACACCCAATGCTTCTTTGGTGCAAATATAGCAATAAACCCTCAAAAATCAAACAATTATGAACAAAATTTTCTCATTTCTAAAGAAAAGCAACCGCTACAAGCATCTTGTCGGCGGTTTTGTGGTGGGATTGCTTGCCTGTTCGCCTTGGGCAGCGCTCTATTCGGCTGTTGTGGCTGCCACCTGTCTTGAAATCAAGGACAAGATGTACAGCAACCTTTATGATTGGACAGACTGGTCGCTCTCAGTAGGTGGAGGTACCCTTGCCGCGATGATTTGGCTGATTCTTTAGCTTCACTGGCACGACCGCTCTTTGTCAACGGTCAGAATCGTGCCAACCTTGCCATTGCCCAATCACAACACAATCAAGCGCTTGTGCAGTTCAGCCAAACGCTTCTTGAAGCCGGCAACGAAGTGAACAATGCTTTGAAAGCTTATCATGCGGCAAATAATCAGACACAGCTTCAGAAACTTCAGATAGAAAAGTTGCAAGAAGCCGTCAACGCTTCCCACGCCCAAATGCTTTACGGTGACGGCAATGCACTTCAAATAATTGTGGCTCGCCAGTCGCTGCTGACCGCCCGATTGCAACAACTCTCTTCCGAGTATGAACAGATAGAGAGCTATAGCACACTTTTTCGTGCATTGGGAGGAGGAAGATGAACCTCTTCTCTTTGGCTTCCGGCCTTCATTTGGTTTGACATGCATCTTCCGCCTCTGACAAAGCTATCCTCCGGGGCGCCGAAAGGATAGCTATGGGGCGACCGGAGGATAGCTTTTGACGGACCGGAGGATAGCTTTGCGTCAGCCTCCTCAAAACGCTCTGGCCGACAGTGGATTCGGGTCTGCCCTCCGCTGTTGGCGAAACGCTTCTCGGACAGCGTAAAGACGAGGAGCGGAATGCTTCGGCCTGACGCGCCGGATGCCGACAGAGCGTCATTCTGAAAAGTCAGGCTGTTGCGATCTTTAGTTAAATATTAGTTAAATTGACCGTCTGTTTGGCCAGTTTGCTGGAAATACCTACATTTGCGGGCAATTTATCGAGCATTTGCCCGAAATTGCACTCGTGGCGGCTCTATCGCAACTCATTCTTGCTGTTGAAAAACAAGATTAAACGATTGAAATGAAATTAAGTTTATTGGTTTGCATGGGTATCTTGCCTTACATGTCTGTTGCTGCTCCCCCCAAAGGGATCGTTGCCGACGATACGAACCCTCTGAAGACAGGGATGCGGCGCGTCGTGAAATCTGTGGATACCAGAAAGTCTGATCCGTCGAAAATGGAGACTGACACCTTCAATCTGGAGGACGTGGTCGTGACGGGCCAGGGCAATGCCATTCAGCGAAGGCGCCTGTCCTCGAAAGTGACAAAGGTGTCGGCAGAAGACATGCTGAAAATGCCTGCCATGCGTGTCGACCAAATGCTGCAGGATGCCCTGCCCAACGTGCAGATATCCCTGACCAACGGCCAGCCGGGCACCACGTCGCTCATCAAGTCGCGCGGACTCTCTTCGGCGTTTTCCAACTCCACGCCTGTCATCTATATTGACGGCGTGCGCGTGGACAACAAGAACACCGGATCCCATTTGGCCTATTCGCTCAACGGCTATGCGGCCGAGCCTTATTCCACGGCCGATCTCCCCATGGGAGAAACCGCCGCGTCGGGGTCGCTCAGCGACATCCCGATGGAAAATATCGACCATATTGAATACGTCACAGGTGGCGCAGCCACTACGCTCTATGGCTCGGATGCCGCCAACGGCGTGATCCAGATATTCACGAAGAAAGGAAGGGATGGCAGATTCCGTGCCTCGTTCACCACGCAGATGGGGTTTGACATTGCGACATCCCAATTTTATCATTTCAAGCGAACGAAGGAATTGCTCAACCAAACCGGCTTCCAGCAGCGTTATCGCTTCGGTTTCGACGGCGGAAGCGAGAAATTCGGCTACAGCTTAGGCGCAAGCATGAGCAGCAATTCGGGCATCATCATCCACGACGGCAACCTCTGCAAGAAATACGATCTGCGCTTTGGATCCCGCCTGCAGATCAACCGGATGGTCGAATATCAAAACGCTTTCGGATTCGTGGCGGAGAGTT
The DNA here is from genome assembly GCA_900317545.1 of uncultured Prevotella sp. Classification (GTDB taxonomy): domain Bacteria; phylum Bacteroidota; class Bacteroidia; order Bacteroidales; family Bacteroidaceae; genus Prevotella. The sequence continues at coordinate 2,180 of ONHE01000024.1, forward strand.
TCCGGCGCAGTCGCAACGGAAACCAGGGGCTGTATACCGGCCTGTGGACCACCGAGTGCGCTGCCATCGCCGATCTGCGATATCGGGATGCGGACGGCAACCTGAAAAACTTCGGCCCCGACATAGATGCTGCCGACTGCTATGAGTTTACCCAAATGAAGGCCTTGGTTGACCGGGCCGAGGCTTTGCAGAACAATGAGGAGAGCGTGAAGCACTTCCAGACCGCCCAGACCGTCCTTTTCACCCCGCTCAAGAATCTGACGTTCAAGGGCACGATGGGCATCGATTACCGTACAAGTTCCAACAAGGAAATCATCACCAACGAATATCTCATCCATACGCAGGTGAAGCCCGAGGGCACATCCGACGCCGGACGCGTGTTCAACCATGACCGTAGCTTCTTCGGACTGACCGTCGACGTGAACGGGCAGCACAAGCTCTATCATGCCGACTGGCTGAGCAACATTGCCACAGCCGGCTTCCAATATTTCAACACCCATGACCATCAAGTGGCCTATAACGGTACGAACGTGCGCGACGGGGCTCGCGTGATGAGCGGAGCCGGCACCGTCACGGCCAACGAGTGGCTGAGCTATCTCAACAGTTACGGCTTCTATGCGCAGGACAACCTTGGCTTTTTGGACCGCTACTACATAGACATAGGTGTGCGCGTGGACTATAACACCGCTTTCGGCGACAATGTGGGGTGGCAGTTCTATCCCAAGGTCGGACTATCCTACGTGATGTCCGAAGAGCCATTCATGAAATCGTTGATCCAAAAGGGCATCGTCAGCTCCCTCCGGCTGTTGGCCAACTATGGGGTGGCAGGCAATTACCCTCCCGCCTTCGAATACCAGAAGACGGAGAACGTCACCTCGTTCAACGGCAAGCAGGCCGCCACCTTCGGCAAGTACGGCAATCCGGATCTTGGCCCGGAGAAGAAACATTCTTACGAGGCCGGACTTGACGCCTCGCTCTTCCACAACGTGCTCACCTTAGGTTTCACCTATTATTATGCACGCACCAAAGACGCCATTTTCAGCGTGCCCACGCTTCCTTCTTCCGGACAGTCGTCCAACTATCTTGCCAACGTTGGCGACATTGAGAATAAGGGCGTGGAAGTTAGCCTCGGCCTGATGCCCGTCAACACCCGGGACTGGACGCTCAACGTGCATGCTTCGGTGAACACCAACCGGAACAAGGTGCTGAGCACCGGTGGTGTGGTGCCGTTCCGCATCGGCGGATTCTCCTCGCGCACCATCGAAACGACCGTCGAGGAAGGCAAAACCGTCGGATTCCTGCGTGGCGCAAAAGCCATACTCAACGACGACGGCACGCTGAAAGAGGTCCTGCAACTGCAAGATTTGGGCAGCACCATTCCCACGCTCTACGGCAATTTCTCCTTCAGTCTCCGCTTCAAGGCCTGGAATGTCTATGCCTCCGGCGATTATCAGGCAGGCTCGTATGTCCATTCTTTCGACCGTCAGTTCCGTTTTCGCAAGGGCTTGAAAGATGCCGGAATACCCGCAAAGGCCATCGATGGCAAGGATCAGGGGAAAGTGTGGCTCGACTTCACCAGCTTCTTCGTCGACAAGGCCGACTTCCTGAAAATCCGCAACATCGGCATCGACCATACTTTTAGGCTGCGCCTTTGTCCGGTGCGTAGCGTCAATGTGGGCCTGAACGTCTACAATCCTTTCGCCTTCACGGCATCCGTCGTCGATCCGGAAGCAACGCTTTCGGGCGCATTGTCGCAAGGAGCGGTGGCAACGGGCGGCATCAACTATGCCACTTATTCATCGCCCCGCCAGTATGTAATGACCGTCAGATTCGATTTCTAAATCTCATCCGTTATGCACAGAATCATGCAGCAAACAGCCAACCTTTCCGATAAGACATCCGTCGGGACATCTGAAATGAAGCGACTGACAACGTTGATCCTCGGCGGGATCCTCTGTCTCTCGTTCGCATCGTGCGAATTGCTGGAGCCGGGAGACATCGTGAATCCCAACGTGGACGAAGAGGCATTTCTCCAATCACCCAATGCCATGCAGACATGGGTGAACGGAACGGAGAAAAACTTTGCCTTGGGTATCGGTGCTTATTGCCAGCTCATGGAGATCCTCTCTGATAACTACTATAACAATTATTCGCGCAGCAGCAACGTCTTCGACTTCCCCCGTCTGTTGGGCACCGATGACGACGTGAAAGACCTGCAGCGCTATGTCGGCAATATGCGCGAGGCGGCCGACTATGCTTTCAACAAGGTGGCACGATATGACAAGAATTTCACGGACGAAGAAAAATTCAAGTTGTACTACATCAAGGCCTATTCATTTATCCTCAGCGGTGAACATTTCACGGGATTGCCCATTACCGACGGCGGAGAGGTGAAGCCTTGGAACGAACACCTGCAACTGGCTCTCGCCAATCTGGACCACGCCCTGCCCCTTGCCGGGACCGATGCCGACAGAGCCTTCATTCACACGCTCAAGGCCCGCACTTACTATCGGCTGGGCGACAAGGCCAATGCTGTCGCTGAGGCTGAGGCCTCGCTCACAGCGTCGGCCGACTATGTGAAACAAGTGGTGTTCGACGGCGACAACGGCGTGAACAATGTGGCTCAGGAGGCGATATGGGGAAACTGGTTCCAGCCGCTGCCCCGTCTCGATTTCCTCGATCCAAAATACTTCATGATCAAGTCCAACGAACAGCGTCCGATCTGCATCGCCAAGGCCGAGGAAAACCATCTCATCCTGGCTGAAGCTGCCCTTGCTGACGGAAACGTGACAGCTGCTAAACAGATCCTGCACCGACTCTTGGCTTTGGTCAATGCACGTCCCGTCCAGACGAATCTGGACGACCATCTTGAGGGGCGCTTCAACGGCGGCACTAAGCACTATCCTAACAGTTCGGAATACGTAGTGGCTGCCTCTTCCGACGACCCGTTCCGCAGCGGTTTGGTGCTCGGCCGGCAGACACCTCACCTCATCTCCGTACCCTATATCTCCGGAACGTCGGTCAGCGGAGACATGATAGACCGATGCACTACGGTCGACGAAACCTTAGAATTGGTTTATCTCATGCGCCAGGAAATATTCATGGCAGAGGGCAGACGCGTTGCCGACCTTGGCATCCGTATGCCTGTGGGCGACGTGGAAGCAGCTCACACCCCTTCAGCGCGAGGCTATACCGAGGCCATGATCCCTCCCTTCATCCCCTTGAACCATGGATTGGACGATTTCACGATGGACGAGGCCACCCGACGGGTCACTATCACCTATAACATGAACCGTGTCATCGTGAAGAACAAGAACTCTGAATACGTGGCGCCTTTCTTCCATTAGCACCCGTTTCTGCGGCCGACAGGACTTCTGGTTCGGGCCTGACGCCGATCTTGACAATGACTTGAAAAATGAGCATAATGAGAATACTTCAGAAGGATGCCGCCCGGCAACAAATGAATCAATACGCCACTGACGGGGTTGACTTCTTCTTTTTCGTAAGCTACGATACCCGTCAGTCGGTCGTTGTGGATTTGGACGAGATAGATCCCGCAGAACTTCTTTTCGCTTTTCCCGGAGTGAACAATCTTTCGGGCGACGAAGCTCGTACAGCCGCAAAGGTATCCTGGCATTCGTTTCCTCCCACATTCCAACAATATGAGACGGCGTTCCGCAGGGTACAGTCTCATTTGCGCAGGGGTGATTCCTATTTGGCCAACCTGACCTGCAAGGTACCTGTGCAGACCAATCTTTCGCTGCGCGACATCTTCTGTCTTTCCCATGCGCGTTACCGTTGTTGGTGGAAAGACCATTTCGTTTGTTTCTCCCCCGAGATCTTCGTGCAGATTGCCGACGGCGTCATCCGTTCGTTTCCGATGAAAGGGACGATTGACGCTACCCTGCCGAATGCCGAACAGCAACTAATGGCAGACCCAAAAGAAGCTGCCGAACATGCAACAATCGTCGACCTGCTGCGCAACGACTTGAGCATTGTGGCCGATCGGGTCAGCGTTGAGCGTTACCGGTACGTAGAACGGCTTGAGACGCATAAGGGAAGTCTGCTACAGACCAGCTCTGAAATAACCGGTCGATTGCTGCCAGCTTACAGGGATCATGTCGGCGATGTGCTGTTTACAATGTTGCCGGCAGGATCTATTACCGGAGCACCCAAGTCCAAGACAGTTGAAATTATCACCGAAGCAGAGTGCTATGAACGGGGATTCTATACCGGCGTGATGGGTTGTTGGGCCAAAGGCCGACTGGACAGTGCGGTCATGATCAGGTTCATCGACCAGGAAATCGGACAGTTTTATTACAAGGCAGGCGGTGGAATAACGGCCAAGAGCGATTGTGTATCAGAGTATAACGAAGTGATTGAAAAAGTATATGTGCCAATTTATTGAAACCATCAGGGTGTTCGATGGCCGTCCGTGTAACCTGCCTTACCATGTTGCACGAGTCAACGACACCTGTCGGCATTTCTGGAACCGTTGTTTCCCGATACCCTTTGAGCAGGTGCTTCGAGAGGTTCGTTTTCCGGCAGGCCTGTGTAAGTTGCGATTTGTCTATGATGAGAGCGGCGTGCAAGATGTGTCGTGCCAGACCTATGTTCCGCGCAAGATCGGCAGCCTGCAGATTGTCTATGACGACGATGTCGACTATTCGTTCAAGAAGAGCGACCGCTCCTATCTGAATCTGCTGAAGCTGCAGCAGGGAGATGCCGACGAGATCCTCATCGTGAAGCAGGGCATAATTACCGACACGTCATTTACCAACGTGGCCTTCTTTGACGGCCACCAATGGTTCACACCGTCTGCGCCGCTCCTGCGGGGCACAATGCGGGCAAGTCTTTTGGACCGTCATGCCGTCATCGAGCGGGACATCCGTGTGGCTGACTTATCTTCATATCGCGCTGTGAGCCTCATCAATGCCATGCTACCCCTCCGACAGTCTGAACTGCCTGTGACAGCCATTCGAGATCAACGGCATTTATTACAATCTGATTGAGAAGCTATACGCGTATCCCCACTAATTCTCTAAAAATAATAAATAATACACGAAGTTTTCAGTGACTGAACTCCATGCGTGTGAAGGATGAAGGGATGAGAGGATGTTGGATGAAACTTTCCTGCACCCCTCATTATCTTCATCCCCTCATCTTCTCATCCCCTCATCTTCTCATCCCCTCATCATCTCCTCTC
>ONHE01000177.1 GCA_900317545.1 uncultured Prevotella sp.
ACACCCTCTGACTTTACCCTCAGTCTCTACGGCACCAACGGCAACGATATGGAAGAAATGGCAAAGGTTAGTAGCAGCAACAAGGATCTTAAGCTTGAGGTTGACGGACTGAACAACGACGCGGTGAAGTTCACCATCTCGGGGCTGACTCCTGGCACTAAGGCCCTCATCACCTACACCCTCACGATGGAGCAGCTCAATCCCTTCATCAACACGCTCGACATCGTGTGCCACTCGAAAAAGGCAGATAATTTACAACTGACGCAGCAATTCACCAGTAACGACTTCCAGGTAGCCGGCGGACAGTTCCTCTTCTATGTGCCTTCCGACTTCGTAGGCGAAACCAACAAGTGTAAGTTCACTTTCGAGAATCTCACCAGCAAGTACATGGACGAGACCTACGGCAGGGGCACCACGGGCAACGCCCGCAACTACTTGGTCAAGTCGCCATACTACAATGACTACAGCGACGGCAAGCAGTACAACACAACGGGCAACGAGCCTGCCACCGACAAGGTGCGCTCGGAGATGTGCGGCGACAAGGCCTTCACGTACAACAATGCAGCCGACCTGGCCAACACCGGTACTGCAAGCACGGCGGCCACCCTCGAAGAGTATCCTTATTCCGAGGCTCTCTACACATCGCAAGGCGGAACGTTCACCGAAGACATCGAGATTGCGGTCAATGATGAGAAGCCCTGCTATCTCTTCACCGGCGACGAGACCCGCTACAACATCGCGCCCACCACGGCTCTGGAGCATCGCTACTATGCCTACTATCTGATGGACATCCAGTTGCTCGTGAAGGACTATGACGCCAAGTGCGAGCTGAAGGAGCTCTACTCTACCACCTGCTACGATGACAATGCAGAGAAGCCTATGTACGGCGGCACGTTCAAGGCTTATGACAAGGAGAGTGGTGCCGAGATACCCAGCTCGAAGGCTTATCTCACCGTCAACATGATGAAGCAGGCCCTGACGACGGCATTGACGGAGAAGGGCGCGTCGACCGACCAGATACTCTATCTCGACTACACCAACCTCTACTCGGTGCTCGTGGAGACCAAGGAGAGCATGGCACAGATGAAGGGTGTGCTCAACCCCAACTGCCTCATCTTCTTCCCCGAGCGCACGACATTCGACGAGGACAACTACGTGCAGAAGACGCAGAGCGGTGGCTTCCGTGCCTGCAAGAATATTGTCATCACCGACAAGCAGCCGTTCTACTCACCTTACAAGATCAGTGTGCCAGCCGAAAACTATGCTGCCTATAAGCGCAAGATCACCAATCCGATGAACGGCAAGGCCACCCTCGCCACCCTCGTGCTGCCCTTCTCGATCAGTGTCAGTGAGGGCGTACATGTCAATGCCAACTGCTCGTTTACGCTCTACCAGATGAAGAGTGACAACGGTCTCACTATTGACAGCGAGGAAGGCAACAACGGCACCGATTTTTGGGGAAAGGCTCAGTTCAATCCCATCCCCGTCTCGCTCACCGTACCCAACACGCCATACTTGGTGAAGGTAGAGAATGCCTCCAGCGATGAGGATGTCTCGTTTGAGGTACAGCAGTACGGTTCTGACGTGGATGCTACCGTGAATACAGATGGCGCGGATGGCAACTATATGAACAGCGACTACACGTTCACCGGCGAGCAGGCCTCGGGCACCATCGGCAATGACAGCCATGCCTTCACCCACTATGGCAGCTACTCGGGCATGAAACTGTCGAAAGACGGCGGCTGGTTCTACTTCGCACAGGGCAAGTTCTACAACTCGAAGAACTTATCGAGTAAATACGACAACGTCTATGTCTATCCGTTCCGTGCTTACTTCGCCCACCGGGCAAGCAGTGGCGCCAAGCAGATGCGTGGCTTCAACGTCACTTTTGACGATCTGATAGTCACCGATATCAGAGATGTCTGGGGCGATGACGGCCACTCTGGCTTACAGCTCACAACCGACCATGGCTCACTGAGTATGAAGGCCTTTGAGACAGTCAATGTCGTGATCTACAGTGCAACGGGCACTATGGTGAGCCACTCCACACTGACCGCCGGAGAGTCCAAGACGGTTGCACTGGCACCGGGCATCTATGTTGTGAATGGAAAGAAAGTCATCATCCCTTAAAAAGAACCCACTATGAAAAAGAGAACATATATATCGCCTGAGACCGTCAGACTGGAGATGGAAGCCGTCGCCCAAGTGATGGCGGGGAGCCAATCCCCATATGCTGAAGGCAAGCAAAACTCCTTGTTTGGTGATGACGATGTCGATTGGCAAGACGACAACCCATGGGAAACCGTGGTAAGGCCTAAGGACCTTTGGGAATAGACGAAAAGCTTCTTGACAAAAGTCTGTCAGCTTGAACACTTATAGATGGAAACGTCAGCAAAAATAGAGTAGTCAAGAGCGAAACCGAGCTTCTTTTCATGCTTTTTGCATGATCAGACATAGAAACGGGGATGTGGCAAAACAGGCACGTCCCCGTTGTCTTTCGTGTGCCTATTGGTGACGCCAAAATCAAAACCAATGTTTGATATACGATGATCGATGCAGGTTCCCTGCAATGAATTGATAGTCAACACGTTGGCGGAGCTATCCTCCGGGGCGTCCAAAGCATAGCTCCGGGCGGCCGAAAGCATAGCTCCGGACGGCCGAAAGGATAGCTCCGGGCGGCCCCTATGAATGGTCTTCATTTCAAGAAGGAAAAAGACCGGGGAGCATGGGTTCATCGCTACAAAAGCCGGATGGTCAGAAATGACGCAGGTCATGATTCTTTTACGCGATTCCGGTTATCGCAGCTGAAGCGTTTTAGACACATAGCCCGCTTGATTCTAAAGTCATCGGACTCACGTTGAATCATACGTGCCCCAGATGATAAAAGCGGCATGAGGGATAGCAACCAACATTTTTTTTTTGATGATTCTATCTTCGAAGCAAAAATTTATGCTTATTTTTGTAACTGAAAATGATAGCTATGATGAAATCGATTGTCTCTCGGCGGACCATCCGCCAATACAGCGCCAAAGAAGTTTCTGATGAGTTGCTCAACAGACTGCTCGCTGAAGCAGAACGTACACCGACTATGGGCAACCTGCAGCTTTATTCCATCGTGATTACCCGTGATGCCGAAATGAAGAAGAAATTGGCGCCTGCCCATTTCAATCAGCCGATGGTGGAGGGAGCGCCCGTAGTTTTGACCATCTGTGCAGACTTCCGGCGCACCACTCTGTGGGCGAACAACCGCCGGGCAAATCCGGGCTATGACAACTTCTTGAGTTTCATGAATGCAGCCACTGACGCGTTGCTTTACACGCAGACTTTCTGCAATTTGGCCGAAGCGGAAGGACTCGGCACCTGCTTTCTTGGAACAACGGTCTACATGCCTCTGCAGATCATCGGTGTCCTGAAGCTGCCGAGGCTTGTCATGCCTGTAGCAACAATCACCTTAGGGTGGCCCGGCGAGTCGCCGGCACAACCCGACCGCCTCCCCCTCCCTGCCATGATCCATCAGGAATCTTATCAAGACTACACGCCCGAACGCATAGACGCTTTCTATCAGGAGAAAGAATCTTTGCCCGAAAACCAGCACTTTGTCGAAATCAACCGAAAAGAGACGTTGGCGCAGGTCTTTACCGATATCCGCTATACCCGCAAAGATAACGAGGCGATGAGCGCCGGCTTCATGGCCGCACTTAAACAGCAGGGATTTTTGGAAGATGATGAGAGGATGAGATGATGAGGAATGATGGTGCGAAGGAAGGTGATTTTTTTAGAAATACTGACTGTTCGCAGAGCGACAGTGAGTTTTCCAAAATGAAAACTTTGAGCATGTTTTTTTATCTTGTGTTTTCTTTTTTTGAAAACCGTAATAAAAATCTTCTACGGAAATATATCCAAAAACTTTCGTTATTCAAAAATTAATCGTAGCTTTGCAGCTGCATTTTTACAAACAAGAATGATGGAAGACTTAAAAACATATACGTTTGAGGAGGCCTACCAAACGTCCTTAAACTATTTTGGCGGAGACGAACTGGCTGCCAGAGTGTGGGTAAACAAATATGCGATGAAAGACAGTTTCGGGAATATCTATGAGAAATCCCCGGCTGACATGCACTGGCGTATCGCTAACGAAATTGCCCGGATCGAGAAAAAGTACAAGAATCCCATCCCTGCCCGGGAGATATTCGACCTCCTGGATCATTTCCGCTACATCGTCCCGGCGGGCAGTCCGATGACGGGAATCGGCAATGACCACCAGGTGGCAAGTCTCAGTAACTGCTTTGTGATCGGCTTGGAAGGTGATGCGGATTCCTACGGCGCAATCATGAAAATCGACGAAGAACAGGTGCAACTCATGAAACGCCGTGGAGGCGTAGGCCATGACCTGAGCCACATCCGGCCCAAAGGGTCACCCGTAAACAACTCGGCCCTCACTTCAACAGGATTGGTTCCATTCATGGAGCGCTATTCCAACTCGACGCGTGAAGTGGCTCAAGACGGACGGCGCGGCGCCCTGATGCTATCCGTCAGCATCAAGCATCCTGACAGTGAGGCGTTCATCGACGCCAAGATGACGGAAGGGAAAGTGACCGGAGCGAATGTCAGCGTGAAGATTGATGACGCGTTCATGCGCGCCGCCGTAGCCGATAAGCCTTACGTGCAGCAATTCCCCATCGAAGGAGACAAGCCCTTCGTAAAGAAAGAAATATCAGCGCGGAAACTCTGGGAGAAGATTGTCCACAACGCATGGAAGAGTGCTGAGCCGGGCGTGTTGTTCTGGGACACCATCCTCCGTGAGAGCCTCCCCGACTGCTATGCGGATCTCGGCTTCCGCACGGTGAGTACAAACCCCTGTGGCGAGATTCCTTTGTGCCCGTATGACTCCTGCCGCCTGCTGAGCATCAACCTCTATAGCTACGTCGTCAATCCGTTTACGAAGGATGCCTATTTCGACTACGAACGCTTCAAGAAGCACGTTCAGTTGGCACAGCGCATCATGGACGATATCGTAGACTTGGAGATGGAAAAGATCGAAAAAATCATGGAGAAGATCAAGAGCGATCCTCAGTCACAGGAAGTGAAGCAAACTGAATACCATCTCTGGGAGAAGATCAAGAGGAAGAGCGGACTCGGGCGACGTACCGGAGTCGGCATCACGGCCGAAGGAGACATGATCGCAGCCATGGGACTCCGCTATGGTACCCAGGAAGCAACCGACTTCTCGGTCAACGTACACAAGATTCTGGCACTCAACGCCTATCGTTCTTCTGTCACCATGGCGGCCGAACGTGGGGCCTTCAGCGTCTATGACGCCAAGCGCGAGGAGCATAATCCCTTCGTCCTTCGCTTGAAGGAGGAGGATCCCGAACTGTTTGCCGACATGCAGAAATATGGTCGGCGCAACATCGCCTGTCTGACCATCGCCCCCACGGGCACGACTTCGCTGATGACGCAGACCACCAGCGGCATCGAGCCAGTGTTCATGCCGGTCTACAAGCGACGCCGCAAGGTCAATCCGAACGATACGGACGTACATGTCGATTTCGTTGACGAGGTAGGCGATTCGTTTGAAGAGTACATCGTTTATCACAGCAAGTTCTTGGAGTGGATGAAAATCAACGGATTCGACACGGAAAAACGCTACACGCAGGAAGAGATTGACGCTCTCGTCGCAAAGTCTCCCTATTATAAGGCAACGGCCAATGACGTGGACTGGCTCATGAAAGTCCGTATGCAGGGAGCCATCCAGAAATGGGTCGACCATTCCATTTCCGTCACTGTCAACCTGCCCCACAACGTGGACGAAGCGCTGGTCAACAAACTCTATGTAGAAGCATGGAAGAGCGGATGCAAGGGATGCACGATCTATCGTGACGGCAGCAGGGCCGGTGTGATGGTGTCCGTTTCCAAGAAAGACAAGAAGAAGGCTGATAAAGAACGGGTCAAGGACAACAACATCGAGGAGCTTTCCAACGCGCTGTGTATGCGGCCGGAAGTCGTCGAAGTTCGTCCGAAGGAATTGGAATGCGATGTGGTTCGCTTCCAGAACAACAAGGACAAGTGGGTGGCGTTCGTCGGATTGTTGGACGGCTATCCCTATGAGATATTCACCGGTCTGCAGGATGACGAAGAAGGAATCGTGCTGCCTAAGACTGTAATCAAAGGCAAGATCATCAAGCAGACCAACGAGGACGGAACCCACCGTTACGACTTCCAATTTGAAAACAAGCGTGGCTACAAGACAACCGTCGAGGGACTCTCCGAAAAATTCAATCCAGAGTACTGGAACTACGCCAAGCTGATCTCAGGCGTCTTGCGTTACCGAATGCCCATTGACCATGTCATCAAGCTCGTCGGCTCGCTGCAACTCAAAGACGAGAGCATCAACACCTGGAAAAACGGTGTCGAGCGCGCCTTGAAGAAATACATAGTCGACGGCACCCAGGCCAAGGGACAGACCTGCCCTGTATGCGGTCACGAGAGCCTCATCTATCAGGAAGGATGCCTCATATGTACAAACTGCGGGGCCAGTAGATGCGGATAAACAGCCCAAACCGTGACTCAACGCAGGGACGCCCACGCGTCCCTGTTTTTGTATATATCGTCCAGTCAGGCGCATGGATAGGACCGTAACGATGACCGGCACAGTTTCCTCACTCCTCGTTGCCGCCAGCCTCCTGTCAATAGGATGAGGCCCGCTCTGCGGCATATCCCCCGCTGATGGCGGAACACGGAATTTGACACACACGGAAAGACCACATCCGAAAGCGACGGAAACTGGTTCCGACCTTGCCGATGTGGTCTTTGCATCATCCGGAGGATAACGACCGATTATCTTCCGGATTGTTTGGGTCCGGCGTCATCCGTGGGACGCCTTCGCATTAATAGTTCTCAGCCCTGAGCTCGAAGAAGCTCTTCGGATGGTTGCATACCGGGCAAGCCTCAGGAGCTTTCTTGCCAATGACGATATGACCGCAGTTGCGGCACATCCAAATGCTGTCTCCGTCACGCGAGAAGACCACAGCATCCTCGATGTTCTTCAGCAACTTGCGATAGCGCTCCTCATGCTTCTTCTCAACGGCTGCTACCATGCGGAACTTCACTGCAAGCTCGGGGAAGCCGTCTGCGATGGCGTCTTCAGCCATCTGTTTGTACATATCGGTCCACTCGTAGTTCTCTCCGGCAGCTGCTTCAGCCAGATTTGCTTCTGTTCCGGGAACATCTCCGCCGTGCAGAAACTTGAACCAGAGCTTTGCATGCTCTTTTTCGTTGAGTGCAGTTTCTGTGAAGAAGGCAGCGATCTGCTCGTAGCCGTCCTTCTTGGCTTTAGATGCGAAATACTGATACTTGGTGTGTGCCTGGCTCTCGCCGGCGAAAGCGACCTTGAGGTTCTCTTCAGTCTTTGTACCTTTCAAAGCCTCCGGATCGAATGCTCTGAACTTTGAAGCGGGTGCGCCGCATACGATACACTTCTCGGGTGCTTCCTCACCTTCATGGATATAGCCACAAACGGTGCAAATAAATTTCTTCTTCATAATGTTAATGTTTAATTTGTATAAATAACTATTTTGTACAAAGGTATAAAGAATTATCTGTTCTCTGTTTTTTTATGAGGTTAAAGTTGCGCAAAAATAAGATTTTTTAACCTACAGTAGCGGAGATTAGCCGTTCTCATCTGGCCTTTAGGAGAATCGCCGATGGGTGGATAACCGATAGACGTAGATCAGTGTGAGTGTGTAGGGGACGTATAGTTATCCATTTGTACCGGAACAATCTTTGGGTGCTCCTCAATATTGCCTTTGTAGGAAAAAATAATTGGACAATCCTTGTTGCTATGAGACTAATTGCTTATATTTGTAATATCGAACAGATACAGACTTCATTCATTTCAACGAAATAATTTGACCAGATATGGGAAAAGGAAAAGCCAAGTGCATTGTGCTGAAACTCATCCGCAGGCAGATCGCTATTGCTAACGGCATACAATACGCACCTCACGAATGCAATTATGAGGGTGATTGCGCCGGAACCTGTCCTGCCTGCGAAGCTGAGATACGTTATCTGGAGCGTGAACTGAACGCCCGCAAGCGCAAGGGGGGCGGTACAGTGGTGGCTGGGTTGGCAGCTGGTATGTGCGCGTTAATGGTACCGGGAACGGCTGCGGCTCAGACTTCAAAGACTACGGATAGCTTGTCTGTCCCTGTTGATACGGTCTTAACGGACAGCATTCCAGTTGTTGATCTTGCGGGCAATGCCACTGAAACCATCGAAGTGAGAGGCATCGTAAGAGACGACAGGCAAGAGCCATTGATCGGTTGCATAGTTAAGTTGGCCGGAACTAAGCGGACCTGCCTAACGGATATCAATGGATTGTTTGCCGTGAAAGTGCCATGCGATGCTCTGGTTGAATTTAAGTATATAGGATATGAATCGCAGAAAGTCAGCGTCCGTAAGATCAATCCACCCCGTCATATAGTAGTAACGCTTAAAGATGCTGCAGCTTTGTCGGGTGAAGTTGTAGTGGTGGGAGCCGTGGAGAACACCCCGCCTGACGATGTATATTATCGGCCAGCATTCAGACCGAAGTCACATCGTGAGAAAAACAAGAGATGATAGAAGGTAGATACTGCACAAAATCTTGATAAGATGGAAAAAGGGAAAGCCAAATGCAATGCGTTGAAAGTCATCCGCAGGCAGATTGCCGCGGCTAACGGCATTCAATATGCGCCGCATGAATGTCATCACGCGGGTGATTGCGCCGGAACCTGTCATGCCTGCGAAGCTGAGATACGTTATCTGGAGCGTGAACTGGATGCCCGCAAGCGCAAGGGCTTTAGTGTCAAGGTGGCAGGATTGGTGGCTGGCGTGTGCAGCTTTGTAGTGCCGTTGGCATCGTGTTCGCAATCGGGCACTAACAAACAGCAAGCTGGAAAAAAGCCTCTGCCGGTTGAAACGGTTGCACCAACAGAGGTGGAATTAACAGGGGACACCATCTCAGTCGTTGATGCTGCTCAAGAACAGACAACATCGCATGAAGCTGTTCCTTTTGTGGGAGAGGTGTCTGCCATCCAGGATTCGTCTCAAGCCAAACCGGCCCGTTCCAAGACTGCGCCCCGTTCACATAAGGAGAAATGCAAGAACTGACAGCTCCCATCATCGGCATCAACCGCCATCGCATGGGAACCGATGGTGTTGGCGTTACCACGCTTGTGGCTTTTCATGGCTGTCCTCTCGCCTGCCGTTATTGTCTGAATCCGCAAAGTCTGCGTCCCGATGGAGTGTTACGCTCTCTGACGCCGGGCGACTTGTATGCCGAGGTAGAGATAGATGACCTCTATTTCATGGCTACGGGAGGTGGCATCTGCTTCGGTGGGGGTGAGCCGTTGCTCCAAAGTGATTTCATTCGGGCTTTCACAGAGATCATGAATCCCGAATGGAACATTACTTTGGAGACCTCACTCAATGTTCCGCTGCTTCAATTAGAAAAAATAGCAAGGCTCGTTCACCTGTTTTATATAGATGTGAAAGATCTGAATGATGACATTTATCGTGCTTACACCGGTAAGAGCAATCTGCAGCTAATGGACAATCTGCGCTGGATGGCAGCTCATTCGTTGGCAAACCGGGTCATCATTCGTCTGCCTTTAATCCCGCATTTTAATGAGAACACCGACCGTGACCGTTCGGAAGCGTTGCTCACAAACATGGGATTCCAGCGTTTTGACAGGTTTGATTACATCATGAAGCCCTTCAGCTGAAGCGTTTTCTATTCAAGTCAGATGGCTCTTTGACATGAAAAATTCCGTATGAAAGGCAGTTTTCTCGATTTTTTTTCGTATATTTGCCATTGAGACCTTTAATTTATAGGCTTTTTTTCTACTATGATGGTTGATTTGGCATTAATCAGCTTTTGAGGGGTCACATAGTGACTCCCCAATACGTATAGTAATACGGATGATCTGATTGGTTGAATAAAGTAAGATGTCTATGAGAAAAACATTTTTCAAGATGGCTGTTCTATTCGCTGCTGCTGTTCCTGTTGGATTGAAGGCAGCAGTCGTCGATTCATGCAAGATAATTCTGTCTTGCTGCGATACCCTCAATTCTTCGTCAGTCGCTCATACCATCTCTGTCAATAACAAGCCGCAGTCCCCCTACGTGCTTCCTTATTCTTTTTGCGGCAATTCCTACGACTGGCACCGACTGAATGTAAATACAGCCATCTTTACGCCTGCCTTTGTCGGCACGCTGTTGGTACTCGAATGTTTGCCTGAAGGCGCCATTGCGTGGAATAGAGCCGAACTGCAGGATGTACCTTTGTTCAAAAGATGGCGTCAGCATGTCATTGAGCAGGGACCTGAATGGGATCATGACAAGTTTTATTTCAATTATATTCTGCATCCTTATGCCGGTACTGCCTACTTCATGGCGGCACGATCGTGCGGGTTCAACTTCTGGAAGTCGGCTTTCTATTGTTCGCTGATATCCAATATAGGTTGGGAGTATGGCATTGAGGCTTCCATGGAGCGCCCCTCAATTCAGGATTTACTCATCACGCCCATTGTGGGCAGCTGCATCGGGGAGAGCTTTTTTCGCACGAAACGCAAGCTTGTCAGCAACAGTTATCGGCTCTTTAACTCGTCTTTCTGAGGAACTATTGCTGCCTTCTTACTCGACCCCGTGAACGAATTTACAGGCATGTTTCTCGGCAATCCGGCATGGACAGCTGCCCGCTACACATCCTGTCGGACAGCTTCACCGCCTTCACTCAACAGCTTGACGCTTATTCCAATCTTCAACTCCCGTTATCAGGGCTTTTCATTAATCAATTATTTTTAAGGTGCGTTCATTCTTGATAGGTATATTGCTTGTTACTCTTCCTTATTTCGGTTGTGCCGGAGACGCTCTATCAGACAGTGTCGCATCTAAGCGTCATGCGTTGGTTACACGTATTATAGACTATTTCTCTACAACCAATCAGTCAGATACCACCAAGAGATTTGATATCAGTTTCATTGGCGGACCTTATTATTCGACCGAGAAGAAACTGGGCTTAGGCATCGTGGCAGCCGGACTCTATCGCCGCCATCCACAAGACTCACTCACCAGCCAGCTCAATCTATATATCGATGCTTCCATCACCGGCTACTACAAGTTTGGCGCAGATGGCCTTCTGTTTGTCGGATCGGCATGGCATCGACTCATCTATGACGTAAGCTTCGAGTCGATGCCCGACAAATACTGGGGCATTGGCTATGCTGCTGGCAATGAAAATGAAAATGAAACGCAGTTTGACAGAAGGCAAGTCCGGATAGATTGCGCTTTGCTGTTCCGGCTGCCTGTTGCGAATCTGTATGTCGGCCCGCATCTCTATACCGATTATATTGTCGGCCGTGACTTGCCTGATGCCGTCTTGGAAAACGGTCAACGCCGGCATACTTTCACAACATTGGTGGGCATAGATGTAGAATATGATACCCGCGACTCTCGATATAATGCCCACAAAGGCATATATGTCGGGCTGAATCAGTTGTTTGCACCACGCTTCTTAGGTAACAAGAATGCTTTCTCATCCACAGAGATCAGCTTGAACGGTCATGCTGGTGTGTGGAAAGGAGGAGTCTTGGCTGGCAGGCTGCATACCCGTTTCACTTACGGCAATACGCCTTGGGGGCTGATGTCGAAGATTGGGGGCAGCTATAATATGCGCGGTTATTGGGAGGGAAGGTATAATGATAAATGTGCTGCCGATGCCACGATCGAATTGCGCCAAAGGGTTTATCGCCGGCATGGAGCCGTGGTGTGGGCTGGCATAGGCGAGGTGTTTCTTCTTCCTTGCAACATTTTCTCTGGCCATGCGTTGCCTAATGCAGGTGTGGGATATCGCTGGGAGTTCAAGAAAGATGTCAACATCCGACTTGACTGTGGTTTCAGTCGCCATGGATATGGCATAATATTCAATCTCAATGAAGCTTTTTAAACGTTTTCCATTTTCTGAATCGCTGGCGTTGATCGTGCCGATGTCACTCATCTTGCCCAATGTTTATATCTGTCTGCTCAATGACCTTTCCGCTGTCGAGGATGTAGCCCTGGTCTTGCTGCCCGTCGGAGTGTATCTGCTATTGATGGCCTTATCCGCCAATACTCCACGCACAACGGTGTTGCTTTTTCCGCTGATGTTCATCGCTGCTTTTCAGATCGTGGTGTCCTATCTATATCATGATGGTTCGCCTATTGGGGTAGATATGTTTCTCAACGTATGGACGACCAATCTTACAGAGGTCGACGAACTGCTCAGGAGTATATTGTTGCCTGTGGTTATCGTTGTGTTGCTGTATCTGCCGCTCACTATTGCTGCTGCCGTTTCTTGGCATCGCCATCATCAGACAGCCAGATCGTTTCTGTGTCGATTGCGTTATGCGGCTCTTGCCGTTGGTGCTTTAGGCATGGCGGCATGCATCTATTGTATCGTGACGAAACCTGTCTACGAGTTACATACCGATTTTTTTCCGGTCAATGCCTTATGTAATCTGAAGGAAGCCATTGTTCGCCAATCCCGCATGAACAACTATCGCAGCAACTCCGAGAATTTCAGATATCGGGCAATTTCTACTCACAAAGCGGGCAAAGAACTCTATATTGCCGTTATTGGCGAGACATCCAGAGCCGACAACTGGCAAATCTTGGGCTATGATCGTCACACCAACCCCCTGTTGAGCAGTTATGGCGATCGGGTCATTGCCTACAAGAACGTCTTCTCAGAAAGCAATACCACTCACAAATCGGTAACGATGTTGCTCAACACGCTTTCGTCTGATGATTACAACGGGGGCATTTACAGTCACAAGAGCGTCATCACGGCGTTCAAAGAGGCAGGCTTCCACACCTCGTTTTTTTCCATACAATGCCCCAACCATTCGTTGGTCGAAACGTATTCGAAAGAGGCACAAACGGTGAAATTTATTGCGGGAAGCCGCGGCATGCCCGCCATGGATGAGAAGGTTCTTCCGATGGTGGATTCGGTAATGGCTGATAAATCGAACGCCAAGAAGCTCATCGTGCTTCATCTGTATGGATCCCACTATGATTATGCCGACCGCTATCCCCCGAAATTCGCGCTGTTCAACCCCGACCATCATCAACAGGCGAACTTGGAGAACCGTTCTCAACTGATCAATGCCTACGACAACACCATTGTCTATACTGACTATGTGCTTTCGGAACTCATATCACGGCTGAAATCTGTAGGCTGCAACACTGCTTTGATTTACACGTCTGACCACGGCGAGGATATTTTCGACGATGCCCGCAGAAAATTTCTCCACGCCTCCCCGCGGCCTACTTACTGGCAGCTTCACGTGCCGCTGCTTATCTATATGAACCAGATCTACGCTTCCACGTATCCGCCATTACGTGCCAACGCTTTGAATAACAGACTGAAACTGATCAGTTCGAGCAAGAGCTTTTCCCAGACCTTACTGCATATGGCTGGCATCGCTACTCCCTATGCACATGACGCCCAATCTTTACTCAGCCCGAACCTCAGGTCGATCGACACGCTGCATTACCTAACTGACATCAACGAGTCGACAGACTTGATGGAATGGGGATTCTGCGACGATGATAAGTTAAAGGTCAAACAATTATTAAGCAATGGACATCATTAGACACAACATCCTCTTCGTTCTGTTCTTTCTCGTCGGAACGCCTGCCTCCGTTCAATCCGAAACTATAGAACCGCTGCCCTATGGCGACATGGATTTTTGGACGACGCGCATCATCACCAAGG
>ONHE01000134.1 GCA_900317545.1 uncultured Prevotella sp.
ACCTCATACCTACAGAATACATCAGCGTCTAACATCCGAGAAAAGAGCCGTGATGCCATGCGCTGAAGATAGTAGCGGATGATATTTTGCAGAGAATAGTAATCTATCAAAATCAAGAACGCATCTGGCGTAAAAGATCTTTCTGATGTTCTGTCAATCCAGTTGGCAACTTCACATTATAGGTTATGATCAAATCACCGAATGTACCGTCCCCACGGTCATAGCCTTTTCCCCGGAGCCTTACCTTGGTACCGTTCTGCGTCTCAGGTTTAATCTTGAGTTTGAGCTTAGATCCATTACTGAGCTGAATCATCACTTCACCTCCCAGCAGTGCCGTGTAGAGATCAATATTCACATTGGCGTTCATCTCACCGCTGTCGCGACGCATGGTGTGAGCGGAAGACCGTCCACCCATGTTGCCGAACAGATCTTGGAAGAAGCTGGAGAATCCACCTCCACTACTGAAGTTAGTGAAATCGAAACCTTCAAAGGGTGATCCTCCTTTCCCGTTGCTCCAGTGGAACTGACTGTCACCGCCTCTGGCGTCACCGCTAAAGGCATCAGCTTGACGCCATTGTTCGCCATACTGATCATATTTCTTGCGTTTCTCCGGATCACCAATAACATCATACGCCTCATTCAGGGCCTGGAATTTTGCCTTGGCCTTGGGATCATTGGGATGCAAGTCGGGATGGAACAATTTCGCCCGTTTCCGATAAGCATTACGCACATCTTTCTGTGGGATGTTACGGTCCACTCCTAAAATCTTATAATAGTCTATAAATGCCATATTTTTTATCCTCCATTTCCACTTTTTAAATATACAAAAATCATGCCGGACAGGGATGATTATGAATGGCAGACATTTTTTTTCGTTTTTTAAGAACAGATAAGATATATGTTTCAAACATTATACCTATTTTTGCAAGTCTAAAGATATCCTGTCATGAAAAGATTATTCTTGTGCCTTATAGTGGCATTTTCGTTTCACTTTAATATGATGACTCAAGCTCAAACTGCTACACTGAGAATTGTTGAGACCTCAGACGTCCATGGTTGTTTTTTTCCTTACGATTTCATCACACGTAAACCGCGGGGCGGCTCTTTGGCCAGAGTCAGCAGCTATGTCAACCAGCTTCGCAAGACTTACGGAGACCGTCTCCTGCTCTTGGAGAACGGTGATATTCTCCAGGGACAACCCATCTGTTATTACTATAACTACTTGAACCGACAGTCGGCAAACATTGCATCAGCGGTGGTCAATTATCTTCAATATGATGCACAGACAGTTGGAAATCATGACATAGAGACCGGACACGCAGTATATGACAAATGGATCGGCGAACTGAATTGCCCAGTGCTGGGTGCCAATGTCATTGACACGCACACCGGAAAACCCTATTTGAAACCTTACACCATCTTTCATCGTCAGGGTGTCAAGATCGCGGTGCTTGGTCTGTTGACACCAGCTATCCCCAACTGGCTCAGCAAGGAGCTTTGGAGCGGACTTCATTTCGAGGAGATGGTGGCTTCGGCAAAGAAGTGGATGGATCAGTTAAAGCATAGCGAAAAACCCGATGTGATCATAGGACTTTTTCACAGCGGACGTGACGGAGGGATCACAACACCCGAATATGAGGAGAATGCAGCCTTGCGGATTGCTAAGGAAGTGCCAGGCTTCAGCCTTATCTTCTATGGGCATGACCACACGCGGCGACAGGAACGGATCAGGAATGTCGAGGGAGAAGAAGTGCTGTGCCTGGATCCTGCCAACAACGCAATGTCTGTAGCCGATGCCACGATCCAACTGAAAAAGCTGAGAGGAAAATGGAAAATCATGTCCGTCGAAGGACAATTAATCGACATGACCGATTTTAAGACAGACGAGGCATATATGAATCAATTCAAGGAGCAGATCGCAGAGACCGAAGCGTTTGTCAACCAGCCAATCGGGACGTGCAGCCATACAGCCTCCACTCGCGACTGTTATTTTGGCAGCAGCGCTTTCAACGACTTGATTCTGAACCTTGAATTGAAGATCACAGGCGCAGACATTGCGTTCAACGCCCCACTCTCCTTCGACGCTCAGATCAGTCAGGGACCTGTCACTGTCGCCGACATGTTCAAACTTTACAAGTATGAAAACCAGCTCTATGTCATGCGGCTTACAGGCCAAGAGATAAGGAATCATCTCGAGATGAGCTACAATCTGTGGGTCAACACCATGAAAAGTCCAGACGATCATCTGTTGCTGTTGAGCGAGCAGACGCTCGGAGACCAACAGCGGCTGGGATTCAAAAATTATTCCTTCAATTTCGACAGTGCAGCTGGCATCAATTATGTGGTAGATGTGACGAAGCCTTACGGACAGAAGGTAAAAATTCTAAAGATGAGCAACGGGCAGCCCTTTAGTGAAAACAAATGGTATCGGGTGGCTATCAACAGCTATAGAGGCAACGGTGGGGGTGAACTGCTCACACGAGGGGCTGGCATTCCGAGGGACAGTCTTGAGGGCAGAATCATCTGGCGCAGCGAACGCGACCAACGCTACTATCTCATGGACGAGATCAAAAGGGCAGGCACGATAGATCCAAAGCCCAATAACAACTGGAAATTTGTCCCCGAAGAATGGGTCAAGCCGGCATCCGAAAGAGATTACAACATCCTTTACCAAGGGCGTAAATGAATAGGCCGATGCAATCAATCCGTCTATCAGTTGAAATATGATGACGCCATAAGCCGATGACATGTTCCGAAGTAAAGTATCTAAGGATATGGAAGCAACGACATCCGGTTTTCACGAATTAAAGAATGAAAAAACAACCAACATTGGAGAGAACAAAGGATCAATGAAAAAAAAGGAAATAACAGCTTTTAAGGGTAAAGCATCACTTAAAATAGAAGAAACGACAGCAGCAAGCTATTGGTTTGTTTTCTGTAAGACGGACCTGCTTTTGACGCAGGCCGAAGACGGATCTTGCACCATACCCTACGGCCCACAGCCGCCTGTCGAGATCAAGCCTTGGACCCACATCATGAGCATTACGCCGATGGCTGACGGGACGAATGTCAGGGCGTTTAGGGTGGATGACCCGGCAGAAGTCTCGCCGAAGCAATTCTCAGAGGCCACGCAGGGACATCCACTCTGGTGCGGACTGCGCGCATCTTATTACAAAGTGCCCATGGAGTTCTATCTCAAGGCCGGCAAAAGTCAGGAGTTGCTTTATTGGGATGCCAACAGCAGATTCTGCGGCGTGTGCGGCGCTCCAACGCGGATGGACACGGTCATAAGCAAGAAATGCACCGTTTGCGGCAAGGAGATATGGCCACAGCTGTCCACGGCCGTCATCGTCTTGATCCATCGCGGAGACGAGGTGTTGCTGGTCCGTGCCAAGAATTTCAAGACCGATTTCTATGGATTAGTGGCAGGATTTGTTGAAACAGGTGAGACGCTCGAGGAGGCCGTCCATCGAGAAGTGCTCGAAGAAACAGGCCTGACCATCAATCACCTTCAGTATTTTGGCAGCCAGCCCTGGCCTTACCCGTGCGGGCTGATGGTGGGGTTCTATGCAGAATATGTGAGTGGTGACATCCAGCTTCAAAAGGAAGAGTTGAGCAAGGGTGCCTGGTTTCACCATGACCGACTTCCAACAATCCCCGAGAAGCTCTCGATTGCGCGTAAACTGATCGATCATTGGCTGGAAACCTTTGAGGATAGAGACCGGTCACTTTAACGTCCGATTTTGTACTAAAAAACGCGATGTCACCAGATTCAGAATAATTCTTCATCCTCGGGCCCATATAGAATTGTTATTGCAGATGTCCGAGAAGCGTTGTCTCATATCGGTCAGCAAGAAGGCTGCCAATACGGAACGTATGAAATAAAAGTCCATGCAGTATCCCCATCAGGCAGCCTGTTGCTGCAATATTAGTCCTTGTTAATGCTGCAATGTCTGTGAATTGAGGCAACATTCTCAACCGTTAGTAGTCGTTGTCATCGTCGCTGACATCTTCGGCTTCTAAGTTCAGGTCTTCAGGATCGGTGTCGAATGTTGTACGATAACTTTCTTCTGTCAACTTATCCTCATCAAAATCATCATCGTCATTTTCATCGTATCTGTCGTCCACCTCTGGTAAGTCTTCCTCGTCGTCCTCATCATCGTCATCGTTCATCTTGCGGTTCAGTTCACTTTCGTCATCCTGACGATAGTGAGTTTTCTCCATCTCAGGTTTCTCCTTGGCAAAGATCGCTTCGACCCAAGTGCCTTTCTCGATCTCAAGCACTTCAAAACCGTCATTCACTTTCTTTTCATAGAGGCCGCCAGTTTTGTGCAATCGGTCTTTAGGCAGCGTGGTAGTGCTGATGTCGAAACCGCTTTGGATAATATCTTGAATACTCTGCGATAAAGAATCCCATCCCCCACCGAAGTTGCGGCTGATAACTTCCATGAGCTTTGCCGCAGAGACATGACGGATATTCTCATAGGTGAGGTCAGTGACTCTCATGATGGGCCTTTTCTTGATGGCGAGTTTGACCTTGGCCGCATCTTCCATGCGCACAAAACCGACCTTAAATCCACGTTCTTCGTATTTCCGTATAACTTCGGGTTTGTCAATTTTAATCTCTTCAACATCGAAGGCGCTTTTGATGATGTCCATATAGTGGCGCATGTTGTCTTTCAAGTCTGCATCTTTATCAGCCGACTCCCACAAACGGAACACATCGTTTTCTTGAATGTCCCATACATTGCTCTTGGTCAAGGTCTTTAAAGTCAATGCCTTTTTGTCTAATTTCATTTTTTTAGTCTTATTACTTATCTATCATATTCGATCCCTGTCTTCCAATACTGGAAAATGCGTTCTGAAATGCTGCAGTTTGTCGAGCGATATCTCAGCCGTTAGCGTCGTTTCCTTGTGCTCTGCTCCGGTTGCCAATTCCCTCCCCAACGGATCTAAGATGACACTGCAACCATTATAGTGGTTTTTCGGATCTTCGCCAACACGGTTGCAACCTATCAGAAAGCATTGATTCTCAATAGCGCGGGCTTTGGTTAAGATCTGCCAGGCGGTGATACGCGAGGCGGGCCAGTTGGCTACGACGATAGCAGCATCATAGTCTCCAACGTACCGACACCAGACAGGGAAGCGAAGATCGTAGCATGTGAGCAGCCGGAAGCGCCATCCGCGCCATTCGGCGACAATCCTTTCTGATCCTGCCTGATAGTGTTCGTTCTCGCCTCCGACTGTGAACAAGTGATGTTTGTCATAGAAACGGCTGCTACCATCAGCTGTCACAAAGAAATGTCTGTTATAAAATTTCTCTTCAATCTGAAATGCCAGGCTGCCGCATACGGCTGCATCCCGCTCTATAGCAACAGCTTTCATCACTTCAAACGCCTCGTTGTCCTGCAGAGGCAACGACCGTGGGTCAGTGACAAAGCCAGTGCTCCACATTTCCGGAAGCACATAAAGGTCACTTGCAGGCGCACTGTCGACCAAATGATGAACTCGCCAGATATTAGCCGTAATATCCGTCCATTCAAGATTCATCTGAAGTGCAGTAACTTTCATTGTGACATGTTATTTGCTGTGCAAATGTAAATACTTAATTCTTAATTAGCAAACTTTTAGCATAAAAAATAGATCACTTCTCAAAAATAATAGCTACCTTTGCACATATGAGCAAACCATTGGCAGAAAGGATGAGACCATGGCGGTTGGAAGACTATGTCGGTCAGCAGCAGTTAGTTGGCGAAGGTGCTGTCCTCCGCAAAATGATAGATTCCGGCCATCTATCTTCTTTCATTCTCTGGGGACCTCCGGGCGTAGGGAAAACCACGCTGGCCCAGATCATTGCTAACAAGTTGGAGACCCCGTTCTATACTTTGAGTGCCGTTACGAGTGGCGTCAAAGATGTGCGCGACGTGATAGAACGGGCACAGAAAGAGCGATTTTTCAATTCCGCTTCACCCATTCTTTTCATTGACGAGATCCATCGTTTCAGCAAGTCACAACAGGACTCATTGCTTGGAGCTGTAGAACGAGGAATCGTGACACTGATCGGGGCGACGACGGAGAATCCTTCTTTCGAGGTCATCCGTCCTTTGCTGTCACGCTGTCAGCTATTTGTGCTAAAGTCTTTGGATAAGGATGATCTGTTGAGCCTCCTCAGCCGCGCGATCCATGAGGACGTGGTGCTGAAAGAAAAAAAAATCACACTTGTCGAAACCGGCGCAATCCTGCGCTATAGCGGAGGAGATGCGCGAAAACTGCTCAATATTCTCGAACTTGTAGTAGGCGCCGCAGAAACTGACGATCCCACCGCAGAGATCCGCATTACAGATAAACTCGTAGAGAGCAGATTGCAGCTGAATCCATTGGCGTATGATAAGGATGGCGAGATGCACTATGACATTATCTCCGCCTTTATCAAGAGCATTCGAGGCAGTGATCCAGATGCCGCCCTCTACTGGATGGCTCGAATGATCGCCGGTGGGGAAGATCCGAAGTTCATTGCACGTCGTCTTATCATCAGTGCTGCCGAGGATATCGGGCTTGCTAATCCCAATGCTCTCTTGATGGCCAATGCGGCTTTTGATGCCGTGATGAAGTTAGGCTGGCCGGAAGGGCGCATTCCCTTAGCAGAGGCTTGCGTCTATTTGGCCACAAGTCCGAAGAGCAATTCTGCCTACTTGGGCATCGGCGAGGCGCAAGCACTTGTAGAACGGACCGGGAACCAGCCTGTTCCGTTACACCTGCGTAATGCTCCTACGAAACTGATGGCACAGCTCGGCTATCACGACGGCTATCTTTACAGTCACGACTTTGAAGACCATTTCGTGTTGCAGCAATATTTGCCGGATGGAATTCGCGATGTCCGGATATGGCATGCTCAGCATACCCCCTCTGAAGAAAAACTCTATCAGAGAATGTTGAAAGACTGGGGGGAGCGATATAAGGATTAAGGTTATTAGCTTATGAAAATTGTAGTGTTGGACGGATACGCCATGAATCCCGGCGATCTGTCATGGGAACCGATGAAACAGTTGGGGGATTTAGTAATTTACGATCGAACATCGGACGATCAGGTCATAGAACGAGCGAAGGATGCTGATATAATCCTGACCAACAAAGTGCCTTTCGATGCAGCCCGCCTAAAGGCTTTGCCTAAGTTGCGCTATATCGGCGTGTTGGCTACTGGCTATAATATTGTGGACGTGGAAGCTGCCAAGGCAAGGGGAATCTTGGTTACCAATATTCCTGCATACAGTACGGACAGCGTGGCCCAGATGACTTTCGCACACATTCTGAATGTCGTGAATCGCGTAGAACATTACGCCGAACTCAACAGACGCGGTGAATGGAGCAAGGCTGTGGACTTCTGCTATTGGAATACACCACTTCACGAGTTGGCAGGAAAAACCATCGGCATCGTCGGACTTGGTTCCATCGGTTCAAGGGTGGCTTGCATCGCTCGTGTGTTCGGTATGGATGTCTTCACTGTAACAAGCAAGAATTCTGCAGATCTACCTGACGGCATACAGAAGACAACGCTTGAAGGACTCTTGGGAATCAGTGATGTGGTATCGCTCCATTGCCCATTGACGCCTGAGACGCACGAGATGATCAACCAGACAACTTTGACCAAGATGCGCAGGGGAGCCATTCTGGTCAATACAGGACGTGGCGGCCTGATCAATGAGACAGACGTTGCGGAGGCTCTCCAGACTGGCAGGCTTTCGGCTTATTGTGCGGATGTGCTGAACGCCGAACCTTCAGCCGTTGACAATGTGCTGCTTCAGCAACCCAATGCGTTTATCACGCCCCATATTGCTTGGGCCACCTTGGAGGCACGTCAGCGCCTGATGCAAACCGCAACGGACAATGTAAGAAGTTTTTTAGAAGATCAACCGCAAAATGTCGTGAATCCTTCATGATGTACGCTGATCCTGAAGTTGTCCTCCCTGTGCAGCAAATAATCGAATTCCTCGGTACATTTGCTTTCGCCATCTCGGGCATCCGTCATGCTGCCGCTCGCCATTTCGACTGGTTCGGAGGCTTTGTCTGCGGCGTGGCTGTGGCTATCGGCGGCGGCACTATCCGTGATATGATGCTCGGTGTCACCCCTTTCTGGATGACGTCATCCATCTATTTTATCTGTACCTTACTGGCTCAGGCCTTCGTCATCATTTTTGCCCGATCGCTGAAACGATTGGATAACGCTTGGTTTGTCTTCGACACACTGGGGTTGGCATTGTTTACCATAGCGGGTATACAGAAGACCCTGGCATGTGACCATCCATTCTGGGTGGCTATCCTGATGGGTTGCATTACCGGATCAGCAGGTGGCGTGATCCGCGATATTCTTTTGAACAAGGTGCCGGTAATATTTCATAAGGAGATCTATGCCATGGCCAGTATAGCCGGCGGATTGCTCTACTGGGCCATGACTTCAATAGGCGTCAATGTTGGTGTCACTGCCGTAGTCACTTTTCTGCTGATAAGCCTGATCCGTTATGTGGCTGTGCGCTATCATATATCACTTCCTCATCTGCATTCAGAGGAGGAATGAATCGCCATAAAAAAACGCTCAACGCCTGATCTCAAAAAATCCGACACGATGGGCAATACCTTTGCTATTCAAGGATTTCAATATATAGGTGCCGCACGAGATGTCACTCACGTCTATCCATGACGTGTTTGGGCTTCGCGTAGCGATGGGGCAAGTCTGGAGGCTTTCTATCAGCCAGACATTAGCATCGTTTTGAGCGGCAGCATCAGGCAGACGGAGCCTGGAACCGTCGCATAAGAGCATGGGCAGCTTGCCTTCCGCAGGGCCCACAGTAATCTTTTGGGCTTGCTGAAGTGCTTCACTCTCATTTCCGTAGCGGTCCATGGCCGTCACTGCATAATAACGACCGCCATCCGTGGGCAGGCAGATACAGGTCTGGCCATATCTGATGCGGATCAGATTATGCGCATCTTCTATATCTACAGGATAGTTGCGGCTGCTGTAGATGTTGTAGAAGACCGACCGTGAACCTGACGGTTGCCAGCAGACAGTATCGTCGGCAACAGTCAGACTATGCGGAGGAGCGGGTTTGGAACTGCTAATCCAGGTTGTAGCAGGCACTAAGGCTGGCGTTGCATCAAATGAGTTGGCCGCGAAGTCGTAGATTCCTTTCAGATTGTCAGTGAGGAATTGTCCTCTAAAGTAAGTGTGACCGAGTCCGCATGCCCGAAGGTAGAACATTTCGCGGGTTATGATAGAGATATCCCAATCTCTCTCCTTGGGTGACATGAGGTAAATGCCCAATCCGGGGGCAACGATTTTTCCGGCAGCCTCTTCCGCCCAGTCAATGGCAAAGGGATAGAATTGCTCATCGCGGAAATACATCATCGGGAACAACGCATCCATCAGTCCGGATTTCAACCATCCCTGTGCGTCCTGGCAAACTTTAGTATATGCATTCCATCCATGGCTCCAATAGCGACTCAAGTCATCGAACTTCCCGATGGGCGAACAACTCATTTTCACCCACGGCTTGATTGCTTTGACCCGCCTGTGGATCGATTCCACAATGCGCGTAATATATTGTCTTCCCTTCTGGCGGGACACTTTGATCGGCCAATTTTCAGGGTATCGGATATAGTCGAGATGTATGCCATCGATGTCATAGTTTCTTGTGATTTCTTCACAGATGTCAGCCAAGTAATCCGCCGTTTCAGTTTTCTCAGGATTCATGTATCCTTCGTCCCCGATTTTCCTGATCAGTGAAGGATTGCACTTACGCAAACGACTGCACCCCAAGGCATTCCACTTGCCTACGGGCAGGGTGACTACCCAGGCGTGAATCTCCATTCCCCGGCCGTGCGCTTCATCTATGGCAAACTGCAAGGCATCATACCCAGGGCTCTTACCAGGAATGCCACTGAGGCATCCATCCCATGGTTCAAAACCGGAAGGATAGATCATCGTGCCCCGAATGCGCGTTTGGATTAGAAGAGTATTGACTCCGGCTCGCTGATACTTATCCAATATACTCTGCAGCTCCCTCTTTTGCGATTCTATATCACTGCCTGATCGTGCATAAGCGTGTGGCCAGTCGAGCCCTCCGATCGTAGTCAGCCAGACGGCACGCACCTCCCGCTTGGGGGATTTATCAAGTAAGACTTGTGCAGAAGATGCAACTGTTCCCGTCAGTAACATGGCAATGCACGACAAGGTGAGTCGTATTATGCATCTGGAGAATGTATGTCTCATGCCTCTAAATTTTTTGTTCACAAAGATACAGATATTTTTTTGTATTTCAAATTAATTCCTTAACTTTGCCGTAAGTATAAAACTTATCCAAGTAATAAACATAAATGATTTCTTTTACGATATCCTTACTGGCTTTAATTGTCGGTTATTTGATCTACGGCAAGTTCATAGAGCGCGTTTTTGGGCCAGATGACCGTCCGACCCCCGCGCAATCCATGGCAGACGGGGTGGACTATATCGTGCTGCCAAGCTGGAAGGTATTTATGATTCAGTTTCTGAACATAGCCGGTACAGGACCGATCTTTGGTGCTATCATGGGTGCTTGGTACGGTCCGGCATCCTACATATGGATCGTTATCGGATGTATTTTTGGAGGTGCGGTTCATGATTATTTCAGTGGAATGCTGTCCGTCAGGCATGACGGAGCCAACCTTCCACAGTTAGTAGGTACTTACCTCGGGAACAGGGCAAAGAATGTCATGGTGTTTTTTTCCGTATTTTTGCTGCTGATGGTAGGCGTTGTGTTCGTCTTTAGTCCAGCTTTAATACTTAAAGATTTTGCTTGGTCGACCATGGTATGGATACTGATCATTTTCACCTATTATATATTAGCAACCATGTTGCCCATCGACAAGATCATTGGGAAGTTCTATCCGATCTTCTCTTTTGCCTTACTTTTCATGGCTGTAGCCTTGCTGATCGTTTTGTTTGTAAAGATGCCGGATCTTCCGGAATTTTGGAGTGATCTCGATGCCGCCAACCAGAACACCCCACAAACAATTCTTGGAACGACATCTTTCTTCAGCAATAATCCCTTGTTCCCATGTCTTTTCATCACCATAGCCTGTGGAGCTATCAGCGGATTTCATGGCACGCAGAGTCCCTTGATGGCTCGTTGCTTGAAGTCGGAGAAAATGGGGCGTCCCATTTTTTATGGCGCAATGATCACAGAAGGTGTTGTTGCGTTGATCTGGGCCACAGTTTCTTCATACTTCTTTTATTATGGAGGTTGGATGGAAGTGTTGGATGCAAAATCGGTAAATAATTTTTTGGCACAAGTCAACAATGAAGGTGGTAAATCGCTCATACAATACTTTTCTGCTCCGAATGTTGTAGAAAAGGTCTGCACCGGTTGGTTAGGAATGCTGGGTGGAGTCATGGCGATATTTGGAGTTGTGGCAGCTCCGATTACCAGCGGTGACACAGCGTTTCGCAGTGCACGACTTATTATTGCCGAAACTCTGCATTTAGAGCAGAAGTCAGTTGCCAATCGGTTCTATATTGCTTTACCTTTGTTTGCCGCAGCAGTCGCATTATTAGTCTGGCAAATGGAGAATCCAGATGGCTTCAATACCATTTGGCAATGGTTTGGATGGTCAAATCAGACTTTGGCAGTCTTCACCTTATGGACCGTCACGATATACTTAGTTAGACAAAACAAGGCATTCTGGCTGACTTTAGTTCCGGCATTGTTCATGACGGCCGTTTGTTCAACCTATCTGTTTATCAGCAAACAGGCCTTTGGTCTGGACGAGACATTAGCCTATATTCTCGGCATTGTCTGTCTGATAGCCGCCTGTGTATGGTTTATTATTTGGCTATACCGTTTTCACTCAAAGGAATTACATTTTTATAAATAAAACTCAGTATGAAGAAATTTTTCTTGATTATTGCAGCTTTGTTGATGACAGTCACGGCAAGCGCACAGTTTCAGGCTGGTAAAGGTTACATCGGTTCATCGCTGACCGGGCTTAATCTGAGATATAATGGTGCAGAAGACCTAAATCTTGGTGTTGAAGCCAAAGCCGGTTTTCTGTTTCAGGACAATTGGATGATGCTCGGAATGGCTTCCTTTGAGCATAATGGCTCTGACGCTGTTGCCGATCACTTCACCATTGGAGCAGGACTTCGCTATTACATCATACAGAATGGACTCTACCTCGGAGCCAATGCGAAGTTCACGCATGCCAATCATAGCTACAATGATCTGGTGCCGGGAGTGGAAGTTGGTTATGCCTTCTTCATCAACAGATCGGTGACCATTGAGCCCGCCATCTATTATGACCAGTCTTTTAAGAATTCCGATTATTCAACGATAGGTCTCAAGATTGGTATCGGTATCTATCTTTTTGATGATTGATCGTGGATCAACGATACCCCTCTCTGCTTCTTGAGAAGGCAGTAGGCGAGTTTGCCAAACTGCCAGGAATAGGAAGAAAAACGGCATTACGTCTTGTTCTGCACCTGCTGAGGCAGTCTGAAAAGGACGTAGAGTCGTTTTCTCAGTCAGTCCTCAGGATGAAATCAGAAGTCAAATATTGTCGTATCTGTTACAATATCAGTGATACAGAGATCTGCCCCATCTGTTCGGATCCGCATCGGGATAGGACTACGGTCTGCGTGGTTGAGAACATTCAGGACGTAATGGCTGTGGAGAATACGCAGCAGTATCATGGTCTCTATCACGTATTGGGAGGTGTTATCTCACCGATGGACGGTGTGGCCCCTGGGGATATCGAGATAGACTCTCTTGTCCGCAGGGTCGAAGCAGGGGGCATTCACGAAGTTATCTTGGCCTTGAGTTCCACGATGGAAGGAGATACGACTAATTTCTATATTTCCCGGAAGCTACAGTCATATCCTGTCAAGTTAAGTGTAATCGCTCGGGGAATATCCGTCGGTGATGAGCTTGAATATACGGACGAGGTCACCTTGGGGCGTTCTATACTGAATCGAACCCCTTTTTCCAAAGATTAAACTGATGAAAAAAGTTCGCAGTCATTTACTCTATACGTTCTGGAGTTTCATTGCATTGTCTGTACTCATAGTCTTTGTGTTCGAGACCGACTTGATGCCGTCCGGAGTGGGTGCAGAGGAGAAATCGCTTGACTTTGTCCTTCTGTCGGTCATGGAGCTCGTTACAATCTGCCTGATTCCCCTTGCGTTGCGTCTGTTCAAATTTTCTGGAGTCAGACGCCGTCTGTTGAACGGCACGGAAGATGATCGTGCACAGCATTTGCTGCCTTGGGGCGTGGCGCGCATGATATTGCTCTGCGTGCCGATACTTATCAACACATTGTCCTATTATTGGTTTCTCAATGTCGCTTATGGCTATATGGCTATCATCGGATTGTTGTGTCTGGTCTTTGTATACCCATCTTTGCAACGTTGCCATGACGAAATCTCTGGTGAATGAAGTTGTCCATCATCATAGTAAGTTATAACGTCAAGTATTATCTCGAGCAATGTCTTCGGTCGCTTCAAGAGGCCCTTGGAGATATCGAATCGGAAATATTTGTTGTTGATAACCGGTCTGACGATGATTCCGTAACTTATCTGTCACAGCGTTTCCCGGATGTTGTCTATATCCAATCTCCCCATAACCTCGGTTTTGCCAAGGCCAATAATCTTGCCATTAGGCAAAGTTCGAGCGATTATGTGTTGCTTTTAAACCCCGACACAATCGTCTCGCAGTCAGCGGTCAAGGACTGCTTGGAGTTCATGGATGGGCATTCAGACGTTGGTGGAGTTGGTGTCCGGATGATGAAGACGGATGGTACAGACGCTTTAGAGTCACGCCGGGGCATTCCGACTCCGATGGTTGCTTTCTACAAGATGTGCGGGCTCGGTGCGCGCTATCCTAAGAGTCATCGATTCGGAAAATATTATATGGGTTATTTGCCGTGGGACAAACCAGCAGAAATCGAGGTCATCAGCGGAGCATATTGCATGCTCCGCCGTAAGGCACTGGACCAGGTGGGACTGCTCGACGAGACTTTTTTCATGTATGGAGAAGACGTGGACCTTTCATTCCGATTGCGGAAAGCCAACTGGCAAAACTGGTATATTCCTACAAGAATTCTTCATTACAAGGGCGAGAGCACGCAGAAGTCGAGCTTTCGCTATGTTCATATCTTTTACCGGGCAATGTTAATCTTCATTCGCAAGCACTACAGCAGCATGAGTCTCTTACTCAGTTTACCCATCAAAACTGCAATCTTCCTGAAGGCCACCTCAGCCTTACTGTCTGTGGAGTTTGAAAAGATCAGGAAAAATCTTGGTTTCTGGACATCACCGCAAGCAGACCCATTCTATCTGATGATCGGTGATGAGACAGCCGTAACCGACTTCCGTCATTTTGCCATGACCAAGGGACTCCAAGTCAGGTGCGTCATCGGTGACAGCCGATCTCTGCCTGCCGGTCATTTGGATGTGGTAATTGATCATGACGGGGTTGTCCATGCAGTTTACGACACGCAGTCCTACAGCTACACGCAGATGTTGCTGATCTTTGCCAAAAACCGCAGGCCAAATGTGAGAATAGGAACATACGACCGCTGTCAGCATATACTTATAACGGAAAGGGAGGTGATCCAGTGAACATGAAGGAAGTAAGTCTGAGAGCGATGGAGCCTGAGGATCTTGATCTACTGTATCGGATCGAGAATGATATCGAACTATGGAACGTCGGCAACACGAATGTTCCTTACTCCCGTTATGCCCTTCATGATTACATAGCCAATGCTTCTGGTGACATCTACACAGACAAGCAATTGCGGCTGATGATCGAAAACGGTGACGAGGAGACAGTCGGAATCGTCGACATTATTGATTTCAACCCTCAGCACATGCGTGCTGAAATTGGTATTGTCATTCAGCGGATCCACCGCTGCCAGGGCTATGCTCATGCGGCTTTGGTCAAGTTGATCAGTTACTGTCAGCGCATCCTACACCTCCATCAGATCTATGCAGTGGTCGATCAAAGTAATCAAGAATCCGTGAGCCTGTTTGGATCAATGGGGTTCCATCGGGCTGCCGAACTGTCGGAATGGCTCTATGACGGGAAAAAATATCATACGGCTGTTATCATGCAGCGATTTCTTTAATTGTCCGGTAGCTTTCGTGACAGTATCAGATAATCGCATCAAGTTCTCTGGGCCTATTGATCATCAGTGCATGGAACAAGCGCATGGGAGAAGGACTGCCCTTTGATCAAAGAATCTGCCATGGCAGAGAAAGGCATATCTCTGTTGTTCTTTATGCCCATTTTGTCAGTTTTACAATTTTATGGCACATGGTTTGTAGTTTAACGGGAAAAATGATTATTTTTGTAAACGTAAAACGAGTAAAAAGAGAGGGATAAACTAAAATGACCAGTCAATTTTCACCAAAGGTTTCGGAGGTACTATCCTTTAGTAGGGAGGAGGCCACCCGTTTAGCCAGCAAATCTGTGGGGCCGGAGCATCTGCTATTGGGAATACTCAGAGAGAAGGAAAGTCCTGTTTTCGATTTGTTCTATCAGTTGGACGTCAACATACAATCCGTCAAGACAGAATTAGAAGAAAAAGTGAAGGCAAAGGAGGTTGGTCAGCCGATCAACACATCTGAGTTGGTCCTCAATGAGCAAGCCAGTAACATTTTAAAGTTGGCTGTACTAGAAGCGAGAGTGCAGTCGATGCAGTTGGTCGACGTGCAACATCTTTTGTTGGCCATCCTGCATGATCAAGTCAACAACGGTGCAAAAGAGGTTTTGGAGTTCAACAACGTTACATATGAAGATGCCTTAGCTTTTCTTCAGAAGAAGACCACGCCTACAAAAGATGGGATCGGCCTGCCCGATGAGGACGAAGACGAGATGGACCAGAATGAGGGTATGAGCATCGGAAGTAGCCGTCAGCAACGCGGAACCACGGCGCAGGTACGCAAGCCTAATGACAAAACGCCTGTTTTGGACAACTTTTCGACAGACTTGACGAAGGCCGCAGAGGAAGGGAAGTTAGATCCGGTCGTGGGGCGGGAAAAGGAGATCCAGCGCATCACAGAGATCCTGTGCCGCCGTAAGAAGAACAACCCCATCCTAATCGGTGAACCTGGCGTAGGCAAAAGTGCCATTGTTGAAGGATTGGCACAGCTGATCGCCAAGCACCACACTTCGCCCGTGCTATTCAATAAACGCTTAGTCAGTTTGGATATGACTGCCGTTGTGGCTGGAACGAAATATCGTGGACAGTTTGAAGAGCGTATACGAGCATTGCTAAAGGAACTTGAGCAGAATTCTGATATCATCGTCTTCATTGATGAGATCCACACCCTGATAGGTGCAGGCAGCACGCCTGGCAGCATGGATGCCGCCAATATTATGAAACCGGCATTGGCACGGGGCACGATACAATGCATCGGGGCGACGACGTTGGATGAATATCGCAACAGCATAGAGAAAGATGGCGCACTCGAGCGTCGTTTCCAGAAAGTGCTCGTAGAGCCAACAACAACGGCAGAGACCATCCAGATTTTGGAAAATATCAAGGATCGCTACGAGCAACATCACCATGTGAGCTATACGGATGAAGCCCTTCAGGCGTGCGTCAAGCTGACAGAACGATATGTGACAGATCGTTTTTTCCCGGATAAAGCCATTGACGTGTTAGACGAAGTCGGCTCACGGGTGCACTTACAACATGCAGAAATTCCGGATTCGATTACGAATAAGGAGAAGGAAATCTCTATTGTCAAAGAAAAGAAGCAGACAGCCGTGAGAAATCAGAACTTCGAGCTGGCTGCCAGCTATCGTGACCAGCAGACTGTCTTGGAACAGGAGCTGGAAAAACTGAACCGTGATTGGACCAACGGAGACAATGGCAAGCGTGAGGTTGTGACCGAGAAGGAAGTGGCTGATGTCGTCTCTTCGATGACCGGCATCCCTGTTCAGCGCATGGCAGAGGCTGAGGGCGTGCGTCTGAAGAACATGGGCGCCGAACTGAAAGGCAGTGTAATTGCCCAGGATGCGGCGATCGACAAGATGGTGAAGGCCATCCAGCGCAACCGCGTTGGTTTAAAGGATCCCAATCATCCCATCGGAGTGTTCATGTTTCTCGGGCCCACAGGCGTCGGTAAGACCTACTTGGCCAAGAAGCTCGCGCAGTTCATGTTCGGCTCGAAGGACGCCTTGATCCGTATTGACATGAGTGAATATACGGAGAGCTTCAACGTTTCCCGGTTGGTCGGAGCGCCTCCAGGATACGTCGGATATGAAGAAGGCGGTCAGCTAACAGAGCAAGTGCGTCGGCATCCTTATTCGATCATTTTGCTTGATGAGATCGAGAAGGCACACGGCAACGTGTTCAACCTGCTTTTGCAGGTATTGGATGAGGGGCGTTTGACGGATGGCAATGGTCGTTTGGTCGATTTCCGCAACACGGTCATCATCATGACATCCAATGTCGGAACGCGTCAGTTGAAAGAATTTGGACAAGGTGTCGGTTTCACATCTGGTCGCTCCTCGGGCATAAGTGTCAGTGAAGATGACAAGCAGTATGCCCGCTCCATCATCCAGAAGAGCCTCAGCAAGCAGTTCGCACCGGAGTTTCTGAACCGCCTGGATGAGATCATCATGTTCGATCAGTTGGATATGGAGGCTATCAAGAAGATAATAGATATAGAACTGAAAGATCTCTTCAACCGGGTTGAAGGCTTAGGCTATAAAGTTCTGATCACGGATAAAGCCAAGGAGTTTGTAGCAACCAAAGGCCACGATGTACAGTTCGGGGCTCGTCCACTGAAACGTGCGATCCAGAGTTACATCGAGGACGGGCTCTGTGAGAAACTACTCTCGGGAGAAATTAAGCCAGGAGATACGATCTCTATTAGCAAGAATCCGGGAAAGGAAGAATTGATTTTCAAATGTTGACACTGGTATTTTGTGCCTGTCCTTTCACAGTTGGTAAGAATGTGATAATTTCAACTAAATAACAGGGCAGAATTCTGCTAATGATATTTAGCCCTGTTATGCTTACCTAAAATATTGGCATAAAAATTTGGTTGTATTCAAAAAATACAGTACCTTTGCAAACGCAATATGCTACAGGGTATGCTGACTCAGCAAAACCTGTATACGGGGTGTAGCGCAGCCCGGTAGCGCTCCTGGTTTGGGACCAGGCGGCCGCAGGTTCGAATCCTGTCGCCCCGACACAGTAAGAAGTCAAGTGGTTGTTAGCCTGCCATTTGGCTTTTTACATTTAGCGGTGATTTTCTGGCTCGGTAGAAAAATTTGCAGCAACGTTCCATGAACATTATTCTGAAATCCTTAACTTCTATAATAGCCGTGCTTCGAATGCAATGGCTGATCCTTCAATGCAAAAAAACAAACTCTTTCGGGTAAACCTCAGAGGAGTTTGCAGAAAAAAGTTCTTCCTTTTCTGAATTGCAAAGCTTTACGCCTACCCCCGAGTTTATACTGAGCCAAATAAAGTACAAAGATTTAAAACATAAAAAAGCGATGACCTATCTCAGGCAATCGCTTCATCTTCAATAGGTATTAGTTCTTTAAGGTAAAAAGATTGTTTTCAGGATAACGTTTGCAAAGGTATAAGTTTTTTTTTTCATTGCCAATTTTTTTTAGGTTTATTTCTATAAAATGCGATTGTGTACCTACACACAGATGTTCTATCTGATAGCTCGTTAACCACTTCTCACCTTATTATCCGAATGACAATGGTTATTGATAAGACCAGAAATCAGGATAAACAAGGATCCGAAACAATCAGAAATATTACGGTTCATCCGACATTTCAAGCAATAAAGCCAAGATACAATAAACGAAAAAAACGCCGTAAATGTTGTATAACGGTACCATCTTCTACGGTGACGGCATCTTTCATCATGACAATGGCAAAAGGCTTTATGAGGATGAAGTAGCCTCTCGTACATTAAGACTATTTAAGCCGCTTGTTGAGCCTATATAAGCGAAAAATAGTAGGAAATAGGAAACTTTTTTGCTATCTTTGCATTATAATAACAATTAAGTTGTTAGAAAGATGAAAAGAATAGCTTCCATGATGGCACTGTGCCTTGCAGCCAGTACCACGTATGCACAGAGTCGAGATGCAACGGTCAGCCCTTCCGACTCGTTGCGCATGGACAGTATCATCCACGCCCTGCCAGAGGTGATGGTCAAAGGCGAGCGCCCTATCGTGAAGGTGGTGGGCAGCAAGCTGACCTACGATATGCCACTGCTGCTCAAGAAGGAAAGCGCGGACAATGTCTATGACGCGCTGAAGCTCATCCCCGGCGTGACTGACAACAATGGTGCGCTCACACTTGCGGGCAATGCCTTCAACGTATTGATCAACGGCAAGCACTATCAGATGGATGCCGCTCAACTCAATGCCTTGCTGAAGAGTCTTCCCGCT
>ONHE01000042.1 GCA_900317545.1 uncultured Prevotella sp.
AATGAAACTCACATACAGGAACTCTTCAACAACAGCAACACCGACTCGCGGCTTGTCAAACTGCTCTATCACAACATGAATGCATCGCCAGCCGGCTATGTTCCGCAGAAATATTACAGCGGATTCGGAGTGGACAACTACTTCAAGAATAAGATCAACGTGATCCGTCTGCCCGAATTATACTATATCGCAGCAGAGAGCTATGCCCGCTACGGCGATACGGTACAGGCAAAGGAGCTCCTGAACAAGGTTCGTGAAGCCCGTGGATTGTATGAGCCGCTGACGGATCTCGACAAAGATCAGCTATTGGAAGAAATCGAGAAAGAATACCAGCGCGAGTTTCTCGCCGAAGGTATGATGTTCTTCTACTACAAAAGGAACGGTGCCACAAAGGTCCCCGCCAAGTCAGGGGAAATGACGGATGCCGATTATGTGCTACCCTATCCTGACATTGAAATACAGTCGGGCCGCATTCAATAAAAACTTCCCATTATGAAAAAGATACTCTATATTCTGCCGATCGTTACGCTCATGATCAGTTGCAGCAAGGATGAAATTAACACTTTTGACAATCAACAGGACGCAGTGAGGTTTGCTGCCAACATAATAGGCAAATGGCATGAGACCGACACCGTGAATGGATCGTACTCGTCAGCAGACGATTGGCTCGACTGCAACTTCTCTTTTGTCGAACACCCCGATGTGGACAGCTATACCTACGACATCCCGCTGACGCTCATCGGGAAGACGGTAGACTATGACCGAGAGGTGAAGTACGAGGTGGAAACACGAAGCAATGCCGATGATTACGAGATCCAGGACGCTGTGATACCGGCAGGCAGAAACACGGGCTACATTCGGGTGGTTCTCAAAAACACCACAGTGCTCAACGACACCACCTATCAGCTGTTCCTGCGCCTACTCCCTTCGCCGCAACTCAAGGTTGGACCAGCCGACTACTGCACGGCCAGACTGACATGGAACAATCGGATTCCATATCCGCCACACAACAATCTCAGGCGGACCTACAATATGTTGGTTTATTCCTCCTTGAGCTACGTCTCCACCAGCGCAGCTGTTGTCAGCTCCAATGCGCTGCGGGCCATTGTCGCGGCAACCGGCTGGAACGATTGGGACGACACGGCCGTGCATGGAACTCGGGCAAACAATGCCGCCTATGGCTTCTACAAGTATCTCCCGCTCTACAGATGGCTCCTTGTCGATAATTCGTACAAAGGTTATGCTGCGAGGTTAGGGGACTATCTCAAGCAGTATGAACTGGAACACGGAGCACCGTTGCTTCATGATGCCGGATCCTACAAGGGACAACCCGTCAAGGCCCGTACCTATTAATCATGTGTAACTGAAATAACGTATGAAAATGAAAAGTATAAAGTATTGGGGGACAGCCTGCCTCTTGCTCTTAGGAATGACAGCCTGCATAGATGATGAAAGTACGTTGGCAACAGGTATCCTTCGAGCCATCAATATCACATCTCCGGGCACTAAAGACACCATATATGTGGGATACTTAGACCATCTTTCCATAACGCCTTCTGTGTCAAGTGGTTCAGAATCTGCCACAGACGGCCTCACCTATCTATGGGAGATCGGGGACGAACCGGGGGAAAAACCCGAAAATTTCATCACATTAAGCGAGGACACACAGCTCAATGCTGTCATCAACAGTGAGATTTCCTCATCACCATACATGCTGCGGCTCACGGTGACCGATACTAAAAATGAGAACCTGAAGTATTCGAAACTCTGGCAAGTATATGTGCAGAGTTCATTCATTGACGGCATCGCCGTATCATCCACGCTTGACGACAAGACGTCAGACTTTTCGTTGATCATGAACAAAGATCTCACGGTCAATTATGACAGGGATGACAAAATCTATCACAACATCCTCCGTTCGGCAACTGGAGCGCCCTGCGACCGGCTGCTCACGCAACTGACGTTTAGCGTCTATTCCGGTTCTTTTACTTCGACAAGTACCGAAAACTCTATCTGGGCAGTGACTGCCGACGGCGCGCTTTACCGTTACGACACCAAGGACTTCTCGCTTGACGGCACCTCCTTGAACGGTGACAACATCCTGACCTATACGGCAAATATCCCTAAGTTCACGAGTACGTTCATCGGACACAATCTTTTGTTTGCCATCAGCGACAAGACCATCTATTCACTGACGCCAGCAAGTGCCAGCACATTTGGATGGCAGGACGAAACAACCAGCCAATATACGATAGACAACAATGTTGTCATTACGTCCCCAACGTCTGGCAACTATAATGTATTCTGGTTAGATTCAAAA
Source organism: uncultured Prevotella sp. (assembly GCA_900317545.1). Taxonomy (GTDB): domain Bacteria; phylum Bacteroidota; class Bacteroidia; order Bacteroidales; family Bacteroidaceae; genus Prevotella. The sequence continues at coordinate 2,321 of ONHE01000042.1, forward strand.
ACCGGTCATATCATTGGATTGAAGTACACCATGGGTACAACCATCATGTATGATAACGCACTGGCAGCCAAGGATGGCGTCTTCGATCCGCAGGATATGGGCAACTACTCGGCGATAGCCGGCGGTTACACGTCCGATGGCAAGCGGCCTGCTTTCCTGATGAAGAACAAGACGACCGGCCAATATTCCATCTGCCTGCTCACATTCTATCAGGCTTCCATCTGGAATGAAGACTATACCGTAGAACTCGTTCCGGAACAGATTCCCGCAGCCGAGCGCCGGATCGACATTCCACATGCAGGCAAGGAACTGCTTGACAAGGCCGTCTCCGTGTTCTTTGCCCGCAACCAGGCCATTCTCTATGTTGTGACAGCGAATGGTGTCTACGGCATCAACTTCGCAACCAACACACCTGAAGTCTATACCACCGCCAAGTTTAGGCCGGCCAATGGGGAAAAGATCACCAAAGCCAAGCTCTTCGTCCAGGGCGCGTATGCCTGCACAACTACTAATTGGCCCGAACGCGACGAACTCGCCTATAACTACAATGCGCTGGTGATTGCCACACAGAGCAGCACCTATGAAGGCAAGATCATCGTGATACCCATGAAGCAGATCGGAACCGGAAACCTCGATACCGCCAAGGCGAAGGTCTACAGCGGATTCGGCAAGATCCTTGACTTCTGTGCGACTGGGTATTGATCGGTCAGAAAACTACAGCTGATGGTCGCATCGGACAGGATGATGCCCGGTGTGCCCACCTGCATGGTATCTTGAATCATGCAAAAAGTGTAAATGAAAACAAGAATAAAATACGGAAGCAGACCTTTAAATCAAACGAAAAGATAAACGAACACGTAATGAACAGACACTTATTATTAACTGCGACTACTGTCCTGACTATGTCCTTTTGCGCTCCGATTCAAGCGAGCGCCATCAATCTTCTCTTCTGGAAAAAGAAAAAGAAAGTTGAGACAACGACACCGAAGAAAACGGATTACGACAAGCTCTTCTCCAAAAAGCATGAGACCGTGAAAGGCCTCTTTACGCTCCATCGGATGGAGGGTAAACTCTACTTTGAGATGCCTGTCAAGCTCATGGGGCGAGACATGCTGATCGGATCCACGGTCACCAATATCTCCGACAACAGAAATGCCATCGTCGGCTCCAAGCCACAACCTCCGCTGCACGTACAGTTCACCATGGACAAAACGCATGTGCAGCTCCGGCAGGTCAATTATGACTACATCGCAACGGAATCGGCTATTGACCAGGCACTGAAAAAGAACAGCATCGGCATGATCTTGGAAAACAAGAAGATCGAAGCATGGAACAAGGACTCGACCGCTGTGGTCTTCGAGATGACCTCCTTCTTCGTCAGTGATAACAAGAAGATGTCTCCGTTTGATGCAAATTCACAATTTTCGTCTTCCTACAAACGCTCGGAGGTATACAAGAGCGACCTTTCCTACCTGTCGCAGATCAAGGCTTTCAGCGACAACGTCATGATCAAGAGTGTACTTTCCTACTCATTCTCCCTAACGAATGCACAAGGAAAAGCTGCGCTGACAGATCAGCCTTTCACAGCCGAGATGACACGCTCGATCATGTTACTCAAGGAAAAGCCCTACCGCCCCAGAATTGCGGACTATCGGATCAACTACTTCTACACTGAGCGGGAGCAACTGGGGCCATCGTCCGCGACCACTCTGCCGGTCTATTACACCAACCGTTGGGATCTCCAACCCAAGGACACGGCCGCCTGGCAACGAGGCGAGATCGTCGAAGTGACGAAACCTGTCGTCTTCTACATCGACAACACCTTCCCTGACCAGTGGCGTCCTTATATCAAGGAGGCAGTCAACATGTGGAGCGAAGTGTTTGAACAGGAATGTCGCCTGCGCGGTGCATTTGTCGCCAAGGACTTCCCCACAAAGGAAGAAGACCCGGAGTTTGATCCTGATAATATTAAGTACAACTGCGTGCGTTATGCCCCTATCCGGGTCCAGAATGCCATGGGACCGTCATGTGTGGATCCTCGGAGCGGAGAAATCCTTATGGCTTCCGTATACGTCTACCATGACTTCATCAAACTGATCAGCAACAGGCTGTTCGTTCAGACCTCTGCAGCCGATCCGTTAGTGCGTACCGTGAATATCCCCGAATCCGTTATGGGAGATGCGATCCGCTATGTCATCGGCCACGAAATCGGTCACTGCATCGGTCTGATGCACAACTGGGGAGCATCTCACAACTTCCCTGTGGAGAAGTTGCGTGATCCCGAGTTCACCCAGAAATATGGCACAACCCCCTGCATCATGGACTATGTCCGCTTCAACTACATTGCCCAGCCGGGCGATAAGGAGCGTGGCGTCAAACTGACTCCGCCACGTTTCGGCGTCTATGACCATTTCTCCATCAAGTGGGGCTATACCCCCGTATTTGGAAAAACCGAAAAGGAGGAAGAGGCATACATGTCCCAGTGGATCACGGACTCGTTGAAAGCGAGCCCATGGTATCGCTATGGCAAACAGCAATTCAGTATGCCCGCTACCGATCCGCGCGACTTGATGGAAGATCTCGGTGATGATGCCGTTGCCGCAACAAAGTATGGCATCAAGAATCTGAAGTATATCGTCTCGCATATGGATGAATGGCTGAGTAGGGAAGATGCCACCATGGACAGACGTAACGAGCTGCTCACCGCCATTGTCAATCAGATTGGACTCTACACGATCCATGTAGCCAGCAACGTGAGTGGATATTACGCCAATGAAGTTAAGGAGGGCGACGGCCAGCAACGATTCGTCCCCCTCAACAAAGCGAAACAGAAAGAAGCGCTCAACTATCTCTGCACGATGTATTCGGATTTGAATTGGCTCGACAACAAGGCGTTGCTTCGCAAGCTGACATTGTCCGGCTCACCTGAAGCAACCATCCGCCCCTACATTGCCAATCAGATCCTCACAGCCCCGCTTCTCCTCACTGTCACCAGTGATATGGACAAGAATACCCTGCAGTTCAATGAAGCCATGGACATGGTCTACAACTTTATCTGGCGCCCGACAGCCAAAGGCCAAGCGCTGAACGAAGCCCAGATGGAGCTACAGAAATCTTTCATTTACCGAACAATGGCGAACAGTGGCTTCAAAGTGCCCCAGTCTGACCAGGCTTTGACCAATATCAGCGTAGGGATTTGTCCAATGACAGATATAGAAAACTGTCCGGTAGCCGGATTCGGATTCGAGAATAGGGATATGTTTGCGAAAAGCGTCCGGCTGACCCAAGTTGACATTTATCCTTATCTGTTGAAGGCCCAGACATTGATGAAGTCACAATTGGGTTCTGCCAAAGGCAAGACTCAGGCACATTATGCTTTCCTCCTGAAAGTTGTGGAGCAGAATATGAAATAAGTCCGAAGACTATGAAGATGAAAAAGATAATTTTAGTTTTGCTCGTACTTGCTACGTGTTTTCCCACCGTATCAGGTGCCAAGAAGCAGAAAAAGAAAGAGACTCCTACCGAAAAGGTCAATTCCGATCGTACCTATCCTAAACTTTTCAAGGATGCAACAAAACTTATAAAAGCAAAATCGTTGGACCTTTCGATATACCTTTACAACGAAAAGGTCTATTTAGAGATTCCACGGCGAAATTTCGGACGCGAATTTCTATTCACATCAAGTATCACTAAGGCAACCGACCTTGGCCTTCAAGGCGTGATGGCCAATCGCCCCAAGTGTCTAATTATTGACAAACAGGACTCCTTGGTCTACTTCAAACAGCCTCGAGCCAATTATGCGGTCAACCCAAGGGATACAGCACTTGCAAAGGCATTGGACATCTCGAAAGTGGATGCCATCACGAATGCTTTTAGAGTGGCAGCATACAATGTCGACAGTTCACGGGTAGTCATAGACGTGACAAGTTTTCTGAAGACGACCAACAAGCATCTTTTCTCGCTGAAAGGCCTCTTCTATGAGGAGGGTGTCTCCATTCAGTCATCCACGCAGAAGGGAGATGAATATGTCGAAAGCATCAATGCCTACCAGAACTGTGTATGTCTCACCAAATCTCTTTCACTTGAACTGGAGTTAGGCAGTATGTTTGGCGTTCTTAACGAGAAGCCGGTTACGTCTTTGTCCGTACAGATAATGATCAGCATTCTGCCTGAGAAACTACTGATGATGCCTACTAAGGAGGCCAATGCACATATCGGAAGCGGGTATGTGACCTACACTGATTACCGTGATCTGGCGGATGTCAAAACAGGATATCATGCAACCCGACGCAGGCTTTATGCCGGAAATAAAGTTGTTTTCTATGTCGACACGTTGATCAGTGACTCCTGGCGCAATGCCATTCGTGATGCTGCAGAGCGTTGGAATGATGAATTTGAAAAGCTGAATATGGGACGCCCGCTGACGATCTCCCCCTTCTCCGCCGACTCTACCTTCAATGCAAACGATCCGATGGTCAATGCCATCTCTTTCGCAAATAACCTCAGCCGTTACGTGACATCCTACAATGTCACCGATCCAAGAACAGGAGAGATCTTCAGTACGAAGATATCAGTGCCCAGGGACTTAGCCGCAAACGTGAGGAGAAACGGGATGAGCATCATGGCCGAAGTAGATGACCGCTACCGGACCTATTATTTACCCGACGATCTATTATGCGAAATTCTGAAGGCTTACATGCTGAAATCCTTCGGAAGTAGCCTTGGATTGAGCCAGAACTTGGCTGGCTCGTATGCTTATTCACCACAACAACTTCGTTCAGCCACCTTCACGCAGAAGAATGGAATCACGGCATCGGTCATGGACAATGTGATTTATAATTTCGTAGCAATGCCCGGTGACAGAGAAAAAGGTGTTGTGCTCACTCTAAACAAGCCTGGCAAGGCAGACGCTTTTGCCCTCCGGTATCTTTATGGCAATGATTCCAAGAAAGGCATGGACCAGTTGATTGCTTCAAATTCGGGCAATCCTGAATACAGGGCAGGCAAGCCTGGCATCACCTACAGCGTAGATCCCCGCTGCCTTACGCATGATCTAAGCAACGATCCCATCGAATCCACAAAGGCAAAATTACACCATCTTCGATATTTAGCCAAACATGCGGACAAGTGGTTCAATATGAATGAACTGCCCTCATCATTCCAGCTCTTCCCAGAGATGTCTATTTTAGAGACCGTCAACTGTATCAACACTTTGAAATCATTTATAGGTGGTGTCTACCAGAATGAGCCGATCCCCGGCAGGACTAATATTTTGACGGTCCCTGTACCTAAACTCTTGCAGCGCAAATGTATGAGCACACTGTTTGAAATGCTTGCCAATATCGAATGGTACGATACGAATCCGGAATTTTCCAGATTGGGAGGCGCCAACAGCAATGTGAATTATGTCTACCATGTGCAGGGTTATCTCCTCAGAACCATATTCCCCCGACTGAAATATATGGATATGAGCATTGACCACTCAAACGACCCATATACGCAACATGATTTTCTTACGGACATGGAACGCCATGTTTTCAACAACGTATGGACTAACAAAGCTCCTGGACGACTGGATATCATCGACATGTCGATGTACGTAAGCACCCTGATCGGCTACTCGCGTAATATGACGGCCATTGCCAACAGCAAGAAGGGAGATCATAACGCCTTTGCAGGGGATGCGTTAGTTCCTGTTTCGGGAGTTGAACCCACGACGGAGCTGTTCTTCTACCATCGAACAGATCTTGAACCCCTGCTCTATCAGAAATTGACTGACGCCCGAAATTTGTTGGTAAGAGCGAAAAGACTCTGCAGAAATACGAACGATGCAAACAAGATTCAATTTATCATCATGACAGCGGACAGGGTACTGAAGAAATAAGCTGTCTGCACCGTATCATCTCCACCAACCGCTGCACCAGAGGAGGTTTCTCCGTGGTTTCAGCGGTTGTTTTTATGCATACAGGTCACACTTTTTGTCCGGAAGGATATGACCTATGAAATATATTTTGTATTTTTGTCGCAAGAATAATTATAGCATAGGTAATATTATGATTAACAAGCAACTATTATCTCCAGAGAGCATTGTAGTCATCGGAGGTTCCAACAATGTCCACAAACCAGGTGGGGCCTTGGTTCGAAACCTGATTCAAGGCAACTATAAAGGTGTCCTCCGCATTGTCAATCCGAAAGAAGACGAGGTGCAAGGCATCAAGGTTTTTCATGACGTGAAGGAAATCCCGCCTACGGACTTGGCCGTTCTCGTTGTCGCTGCAAAGTTCTGTCCGGGCTATGTGGACTATCTAACCGCAGAGAAACAGGTTAAGGCCATCATCATCATTTCTGCCGGATTCGGGGAGGAGACCGAAGAAGGGGCACGGATGGAACAGCAGATTCTCGACTGCTGCGAGCAGCGGGAGGTGGCCCTCATCGGCCCCAACTGTATCGGACTCATGAACCGTTGCCACCACAGCGTCTTCACCAAACCGATTCCCAAACTCAATCCGAAGGGTGTCGACTTTGTTTCCGGAAGCGGTGCAACCGCCGTGTTCATTCTCGAATCGGCCGTGATCAAGGGTCTGCAATTCAATTCTGTCTGGAGTATCGGCAATGGGAAACAGATCGGTATCGAAGATGTCCTGCAGTATATGGACGAACATTTCGATCCCGAACGCGACTCGCACGTCAAGCTCCTGTACATTGAGAATATATCCAATCCGGACAAATTGCTCTTCCACGCGGGGTCTCTCATTCGTAAAGGATGCCGCATTGCAGCCATCAAGGCCGGTTCCAGCGAAAGTGGCGCGCGAGCTGCGTCCTCTCACACAGGGGCCATTGCCAGTTCCGACTCAGCCGTTGAGGCACTCTTCCGCAAAGCCGGCATCGTACGATGCTTCTCCCGTGAGGAACTCACGACGATCGGCTGCATCTTCACTCTGCCTGCTCTGGAAGGCAAGAACTTTGCCATCGTGACTCACGCAGGTGGCCCGGGCGTGATGCTGACGGATGCTTTAGCCAAGGGAGGACTGAATGTTCCGAAGTTGGAAGGGCCGGATGCCGACGAGCTGAAAAGCCAGTTGTTCCCCGGAGCCTCTGTTTCCAACCCGATAGACATACTCGCTACCGGCACCCCTGAGCAATTGGGCATCGCGATCGACTATTGTGAGCATCGGTTCAAGAACATCGATGCCATCTTCGTCATATTCGGCACACCCGGCCTCGTACAGCTCTACGAGGCCTATGACGTATTGCATAAGAAGATCTTGGAATGCAAGAAACCAATCTTCCCCATTCTTCCGAGCCTTCATACCGCAGGCCCAGAAGTGGACGAATTCCTGAAGAAGGGACACGTGAACTTCAGTGACGAAGTGACGCTTGCCACTGCCCTGACGCAGATGTTGAAGACACCGCAGGCAGCCGCACCACAGATAGAACTCTTTGGGGTAGACGTTCCGAAGATCCGAGAAATCATCAGCGACATCAAGGCCGATGGTTACATCTCGCCGGATCAGGTCCGCCAGCTGCTCAGTTGTGCCGGCATCCCCATGGTACCGGAGAAGGTGGCCAACAAGAAAGAAGAACTCTTGGAGTTCGTACACAAGATTGGCTATCCTGTTGTCGCCAAAGTCGTCGGACCGGTTCACAAGAGTGATGTCGGCGGAGTGACATTAAATGTCCGCAGCGATCAGCATCTGTCGATCGAATTCGATCGAATGATGAAGATCAAAGGAGCCCAGGCCGTCATGGTACAGAAGATGTTGAAAGGCACCGAACTGTTTATCGGAGCCAAATATGAGCCGCGATTCGGACACGTAGTGCTGTGCGGGCTCGGCGGCATCTTCGTCGAAGTGCTCAAAGATGTCTCAAGCGGCCTTGCCCCATTGTCCTATGAGGAAGCCTTCTCGATGATCCATTCTCTGCGGGGATATAAGATTCTGAAGGGCACCCGCGGACAGAAAGGCATCAACGAACAGAAGTTTGCCGAGATCATTGTCCGTCTCTCCACGCTCCTCCGCTTTGCAACGGAGATCAAGGAAATGGACATCAACCCGCTGCTGGCTGATGAAAACGACGTCATAGCCGTTGACGCACGGATTCTCATAGAGAAAAAATAAAATAACGTAAGGGTAAAACCGTAAAAAGGTAAATGGGTAAAAAGGTAAAAAAGAGAGGCTACGAATTGCTTGATCTTCAGTGCCTGCCACTTACCTTTTTACCCTTCTACCCTATTTCAAATCATCTTATCCGCAGTGGAAATACTGATTGACTAATTTCTCAATCTTTTCTTCATTGCCCTGAATATCGGCCCGCAGCGTTTTGTCATCGAACGAACGGAGCTGGGCGATGATGCCATCGATCATGGCAGGGCTGAACACGCCATACTGCTCATAGATGCCGCGCTGTTGCTGCAGACAGGCTGCCGATGCCCAACAGCTGTCGGGAAGCTGTGCCAGCTGGTCCAACCGGCCAGCGTTGGCTGCGGCATGTATGTTGACGTCAACATAGTTTTGCTCGGCCACCTCAAGCGCATTCTCCATTTCGAAACCATGACGGCAGGCAACGCAGAGACCTGCGATGAGCTGATAAATGTCAGCAGATCCGTCGGGCGAACGCATTTCCACGGTCTGCTTCAGCGTAGCATCAACCGATTGGGGAGTTTCCTGCGGATTGGCTTGAGCAGCCATGTCGACATCCGAGGTCCAGCCTAAGGGCACACGCACAAGCACCGAACGGTTACGGTCGCCCCAGCAAACGTTGGTCGGAGCTTCCTGATGTGGGACGAGCCGGAAATAGGAAGTGGGATTCTTATTGCCGAATGCGGTGATACTCCGAGCCAGATCCATCATACCAGCGATGGCCTTACGCGCCTCCTCGCTGAGCCGTCCGCCATTTACCATCATGTTGCGTCCGTCTTTCATGAGGCGCATGTGTACATGCAGTCCGGACCCAGCCTTGCCCGTGGTGATCTTCGGAGCAAACGTGACATTCAATCCCTCGCGATAGGCCAGATTGCGAATGACCCATTTGGCGACCAGCAATTGGTCAGCTGCCTCTGTGCAAAGCACGGGCAGGAACTCTATCTCGTTCTGCTCATAGACTAATCCCTTGAAACGGAAATTGCCAACCTCGGAGTGTCCGTATTTGATTTGGCCGCCCGTCTGGGCTATATATTGCATACACAGGGCACGGAAGTCGTTAGTCTTGGCATACGGCATCGACTCATGATACCCGTGCTGGTCCACTGCCGGATAGACATCCTCGTCAGGCTCGATGACATAATATTCCAATTCGCCCATCGCATGAAAGTCCATGCCGGTCACCTTGCGGAATGATTCGAGCGCTTTGACCAACGTGCGTTCTGGAGCACTTTCCAATGGCTTCCCATCCTTGTCAAAGAAGGAGCAGAGCATGCAGAGCGTAGGAATTTCAGCAAACGGATCAACGAATGCCGTCGAATAGCGCGGAAGGACGTAGAGGTCGGAACTGTCGGCCTGGATGAAATCAAACAGGCTCGATCCGTCTACGCGCTCGCCGCACGACAGGATCGTGTCCAAATAATCAAGATCCGTGATCACGAAATTCAGCGTCTTCAACTTCCCATCACCGCCCGGATACATGAAATTGATCATCCGAATGTCATTCTCAATGACAAAATGCTCGATATCCTCACGCGTGAAGTCATGTGGATTCTTCTCCAGAAATGCTACCACCTTATTGGCATTGTAAGCCAACCGTTCATTTTCCATAATAATAGTTGTTTTAAGTTAGAATTTTGGCCCAAAGATAAGGAAATAATGGATGAATCACAAATTTTTCGAAGAAAAAAATAGATAGAACACATGAACATTGGTCTGTAACGGATACAAACAGACACTACAACAAGACAAAACGGCATATCCGGACAGACAAAATGTCACTTCTCGACGCGGGGCATAGCTTTTGAGAAAAACAAAGCAGAAATATAAAAAGAAAGGAGTACCAATTATGACATTCGACAAATTCACGATCAAGGCGCAGGAGGCTATACAGGAAGCACTCAACTGTGCCACTCGCGCAGGGCAGCAGACCATTGAGCCGGTGCACCTGCTGCAGGGCGTCGTTACCAAAGGCGCAGACGTGACCAATTACATCTTTCAAAAGTTGGGCATGAATGCACAACTCGTGCAAAACGCCATTCAACAGGAGATCCTGCATCTGCCTAAAGTATCGGGGGGAGAGCCCTACTTCAGCCCGGAGAGCAACGAGGTGTTACGCAAGACGCTTGATGTCTCCCAAAAGATGGGAGATGAATACGTCTCCATCGAGCCCTTGCTCATCGCACTGCTGAAGGTCAACTCCACAGCGAGCCGCATATTGAAGGATGCCGGATGCAACGAAAAGGACCTGCAGAAAGCGGTCAGAGAACTGCGACAGGGACAGAAGGTGCAGACGGCCTCGGGCGACGAGAACTATCAGGCTTTGCAGAAGTATGCCCGCAACTTGATTGACGATGCGCGCAAGGGCAAATTGGATCCGGTCATCGGACGGGATGAGGAAATCAGGCGCGTCCTGCAGATCCTTTCCCGGCGGACGAAAAACAACCCTATATTAATAGGTGAACCAGGAACCGGTAAAACAGCCATCGTCGAGGGACTGGCCGAGCGTATCGTGCGCGGAGACGTGCCCGAAAACCTGAAGAACAAGCAGCTCTTCTCGCTCGACATGGGCGCCCTCGTAGCCGGAGCGAAGTACAAAGGCGAGTTTGAGGAGCGGCTCAAGGCGGTCATCAAGGAAGTGACCGGAGCAGGAGGTGACATCATTCTCTTCATCGACGAGATCCACACGCTGGTAGGAGCCGGGGGCGGCGAAGGGGCCATGGATGCAGCCAACATCCTCAAACCGGCATTGGCACGCGGCGAACTGCGGGCCATCGGTGCCACGACGCTGAACGAATACCAGAAGTATTTTGAGAAAGACAAGGCGCTGGAGCGGCGCTTCCAGACAGTCATGGTGGACGAACCGTCAGAGGTAGACGCCATCAGCATCCTGCGCGGACTGAAGGAACGCTACGAGAACCATCACAAGGTGCGCATCCAGGATGATGCCTGCATAGCCGCCGTAAAGCTCTCCGAGCGCTACATCTCCAACCGCTTCCTGCCCGACAAGGCCATAGACCTCATGGATGAGGCGGCTGCCAAACTCCGCATGGAGCGCGACTCGGTGCCAGAGGAACTCGACGAGATCGCCCGAAAACTCAAACAACTCGAGATCGAATATGAGGCCATCAAGCGCGAGAACGATACGGACAAGATGAATCTGCTCAAGAAAGAGATCGCCGAACTCAAGGACCGCGACAAGAGCTATCGTGCCAAGTGGGAAAGTGAGAAGGCGCTCGTCAACCGCATCCAGCAGGACAAGCAGGAGATGGAACAGCTTCGCTTCGAGGCAGACAATGCCGAACGCGAGGGCAACTACGAGCGCGTGGCCGAGATCAGATACGGTAAGCTGAAGGCCCTGCAGGATGATATCGACAACATCCAGCTGCAGTTGCGTGCCACCCAGGGTGGTGAGGCGATGGTGCGTGAGGAAGTTACGGCCGACGATATTGCTGAAGTGGTCAGCCGCTGGACCGGTATTCCTGTCACCCGGATGCTACAGAGCGAGCGCGAAAAACTGCTTCACATGGAGCAGGAACTGCATAAGCGCGTCATCGGACAGGATGAGGCGATCCAAGCTGTCAGCGATGCCGTCCGCAGAAGTCGGGCCGGACTGCAGGATCCCAAACGCCCCATCGCCTCGTTCATCTTCATGGGAACGACCGGCGTGGGCAAGACGGAGCTGGCAAAGGCGCTCGCCGAGTATCTGTTCAACGATGAGACGATGATGACCCGTATCGACATGAGCGAGTATCAGGAGAAGTTCAGCGTCTCCCGGCTGATCGGTGCACCTCCCGGATACGTCGGCTATGACGAGGGCGGACAGCTGACGGAGGCCGTAAGGCGCAAACCTTACAGCGTCATCCTGTTCGATGAGATCGAGAAAGCACATCCTGACGTCTTCAACATCCTGCTCCAAGTGCTCGACGACGGACGGCTGACGGACAACAAGGGGCGTGTGGTCAACTTCAAGAACACCATCATCATCATGACCAGCAACCTCGGCAGCCAGTACATCCAAGAACAGATGGAAGATCTGAACGAATACAATCGAGAGGACAAAATCAAGGAAACGAAAGAGCAGGTGATGCAGTTGCTCAAGAAAACCATCCGTCCGGAGTTTCTCAACCGCATCGACGACATCATCATGTTCCTGCCGTTGACCAAGCAGCAGATTGCCAAGGTGGTCACGCTGCAGATGAACAATGTCAAGCGGATGCTCGCCTCGCAGGGTTTCCAACTGCAATGGACACCCGATGCGATCGACTATCTCGCCGATGTAGGTTACAACCCGGAGTTCGGCGCACGCCCCGTGAAACGCGCCATACAAGAATATGTGCTCAACGATCTGAGCAAACAACTCCTGTCTGAGCACGTCCTGCGCGAGCGTCCGGTCATCATTGACGCGGATGCCAACGGTCTTACTTTCCGCAACTGATCTGTCTTCGGACTCACATTTGATCCGCTCCTGCATCCCATGAAGGGTGTAGGGGCGGATCTGCGTTTCAGCCTGCATAGAAGCAATCGGCTTTTTTTGATCTACGCTCACACCAGATGATTCGACGCCATCAGCGCCATCTGCGATTGACCTCAAAACGGCGGTTTTCACGGATGAATCTGATGCGCCGCACGGAGCTATGCTTTGGGCTGCCCGGAGCTATGCTTTAGGCCGCCCGGAGCTATGCTTTGGACGGCCCGGAGGATAGCTCCGGCAACACATTGATTATCAATTCGTTGCCGGGGACGATCCACGTATCCCCCCGCGATCAATCCAATGGGAGAAAAACATGGCAAATACAGCCGCCCGCATTTTGCCATCCGCATCCGACATTCATGATCAATGTGCTGTTTTCCGCCTGCTTTCTTCTCTTGCGGGCGGATACGCCGATCCGCCCCTACGATAGAAATGGAATTGCGATCCTGCGGTCTAATGAACCGATTGGGATCATTCTCGGAGATCCACATTGCGGACGGCACAACGCCCGCCCCTTCATTCCACATGGTCAATCCAATAGCTCACGAAACACGAAAATATACTAAAATATCCTAATATCATGATCTCCCCATCTTCGATCCGGCCATAATCGCTATATTTGTCAACAAAAACATGAAGAAATCAGTCCTCGTCTTGAATCTCCTCTGTGCCTCACTTGCCATTCAGGCCCAGGTCTCCGGCGTCGTCATGGACCGACAGACCATGGAACCCGTCGTGCATGCCAACGTCTATACCCTGCAGGACGGGCAGTTCATCGGCTGCATGACCGACTGGCAAGGGCATTTCACGCTTGCAGCAAAGACGCAGAGATATACCGTTTCCCATCTCAACTACCAGCGTCGGACCTTCACTGAACTGCCCGATACAGTCTATCTTGAACCGAAGGAAAACAGCACGCCCGAGGTCGTCATCACTGGAAAGGAACCAGCTTGGATCCGACCCAAACTCCGGCAATTTGTCCAACTGAAGGAGCAGAACTATCAGACAAGGGATCTCTACCGTACCTACAGCTACGAGACATCCAATATCGGCGACTCCACCGGATATGCCTTCGCCAGTGAGGGGACCATCCTGCTGCCATCGCTCCGCCATCTCCGCAAGGACAGTGTCTATCAGGTGGACGCGCCCAAGAACGTCATCACCTATAAGGACAGTACGGCAGGGCCCGACTGGTCGTTACTGAAGACGCTCCTCTACGATAACTTTGTCACCGGCATGGACAACAAGTTCATCCGCCAGCATCGGTTTGCCTTCAATCCACACTATCACGGTGCCGACGGCGTCGTGCAGATTGTCTTCTGGTCCAACAAGTATGACCGCGACCGTGGAACGCTCGATCTCGACACGACCCGCTGCGTGATCCTCGCCGCCACACGGTCCACGGGTATCAACTACAACCGCAATGAGCGCATGGGACGACTTTTCTATTGGGCCTACAGGCAGGCACGCGACTTGGAAATCAGCGAATGGACCGTTGACAACGCGATCACGTTCACCTCACAGAACGGTACGTTGGTGCCGGCTTCATTCGGATTCCGCAACGTGGAGAAATGGTCAATGCGATACAAATTGCGAGGCAGCAGAGACACCACCCGCCATGAGACGTTCAGCAACAAGGAAGCCTCGCTTCATCTGAAAACACCCGCCGAGGCGACGAACATAACCGGAAGGCCATTGCTCGACATCGCTCCCCACCCCCATGCAGTCATCTACGTCGAATCCAAGCGGGCCGCCAAGATGCGCGAAGCCCTGCAGAACGTCCCACGGACTTACAGATCTTTCTGAACCGGAAGATACCTGCACCATCTGAAAGGAGAGCAAGCGGAATTGCGAACGCTATGCCTTTCGCTTCAAAAATAAACCATTCGCAATTGAAAAGAGCTAAATAAAGCGGCCTCGGGACACAGATCCCGAGGCCGCTTTCACCTTGTGAATAATCTCTATTTCACGATTTTACGTCCATTGACGATATAGATTCCAGGGGTCAAGGCATTCAGATCGGTGCCGACATACTGCCCATTGAGGTTGTAGATGCGGCCGTCTGTCTGCCTCCCGACTGTTCTCACTGCTTCAATGCCCGTAGTGGCAGGCGCGTCAACCGTCACTTCATCGAGGAAGAAACGCTTGCCCGGAACGAACGTCACATAGACTGTACCCGTACCGGAAATTGTTGCATTGAAAGTCGTCCATGCTCCGCGCTTCATGGTGAACATGTCCTGCGTGCCCAAAGTTGAGCTCCCCGTTCCTTCGCCAGTAATGGTGAAGCCGTCATTGACACTCTCCTGCAGGCTTGTTCCGTCCTTATCAGCGTCCCAGGCAGCGGCCATGAATGTCAGCTTGGCCGTGCCGTTGACAGCGATTCCTGGCGTTGTCACAGGGCCGGGGGAATCCTTGCTGGTGCCAAATCTAGCACATTGGTTTGCACCGTGGCTATTTTTGGCAGTCCAGCCATCATTGTCGGGCTTGAACTGAGCGTTAGCAATCGTTCCGTTCCAGCGCCCGTCATTGCCGCCCATTCCGTCACACTTGTCGAACGACTCATAGAACAGATGGTCAGAATGGCCAGGTTCCACGGTCTCAAACGAGACGGGACTGTAGTTGAAAGAGATCGTTCCGTCATCCTGCTGGGTGATGTCCGTGACAGCGCAATACATCAGTTTACGACCGTTGACATTGGCATTGTAGAGCGTAGCGGCAGGCTTGGAGGTGTTCGTCAGACTGTCATTGCCCTGATAGGGAAACGGATCACCGTAGTTATTTTTGGAAGATGCCTTCCCGTCAGCCGGTATCACCGTGCACCGCTGATGCGTTGCGTCGGTATTGACTGTGTTCTCTTCCCAGGCCGTTGCGTCATAGTCGACATGGAGCACGAGCAGTCCGCTACCTTCAAGTTCGGCATCCCAACCGGTGCGCTGCCTGTTTTCCAGCAGATAATATTCGTCCTTCCGGGCCTGGTTATAGATGATATAGGCTTCACCGTTCTCGCTCAAGGGCTTCATCGCGCGGACCTCCTTCTGTTCCTTCAGCTCCGTCGGGGTGAGCCATCCACAAAACATTTTCTCGTAACTGGTATAGCCAGCAGGCAGATAACCGTCACCATTGCCATCGTCATCAATGTCTCCGTTGTAACAACCATAGTCCATCAAATCCCATGCATCCATGCCATAGTTTTTCTCATTCGTGTCATACATGTCAGGCAGACCTAAGCAATGGGAGAACTCATGGCAGATTGTGCCGACACCGTCGAGCACCTTTCCGTAGCCTAACTCACTGCTGCATGCGTAGGTGTCGATCTTCACGCCATTCAGGGTTAACGACTTTTTGGCCTCGCTCAAGGCCCATTCATGGGGCCAGACAGTTTCCGCTGAAGCTCCCGAGCTCTCGCTCTGGCCGGCATAGATGAGCACCACCTGGTCGACATAGCCGTCACCATCATTGTCATAATCGGCAAAGTTGACCTGATCCTGCACAGCTTTGCAGGCCTCAATGACCATTTCTTCCGGCAGGAGGTCATAGCCGTCGGCATCGTTGGAGCCATAGTGGGCGTAGCCATATTGCAGTTTGATCGGACCGAACACATCGAATGAGGGTGCAAAACTCCCGTTGCTCTGGGCCATGAAGTAATCGCGCACACTGCCGCGGAATTGTCTTTCGCTGAATCCGGGGTCGTTCAGCATCTTCCGGTAGAACGCTGCGGAGTTGGCTTGCTGAAAAGCCAGATCGGCAAAATCCACCAGCAGCACCAAGCATTTCATCTCGCTGGAGCCGTTGGTACGCCGCTTGGCACGCAGAAGTTGTGACCGCTGCTTGCGCTGCATGTCTCTTTTCGCTTTGCGGACTTGGGCCTTTTTCACCAAAGCTGGCATGTCACCGGACCGGTAGACTGCCGTCGCCGGATCAAAGACATAGGCCTGTCCGTCAGCCGATCGCCAATAGTGAAGGTACTCGTCACCAGCTTGCT
>ONHE01000017.1 GCA_900317545.1 uncultured Prevotella sp.
GCTCCACGATGTGATAGCTCTCGGGGTGCACGGCACTGTTGTCCAATGGGTTTTCGGCATTGGGAATACGCAGGAAGCCGGCGCATTGCTGATAGGCTGCAGGTCCGAGACGCGGCACCTGCTTGAGCTGAGAGCGGCTTCTGAACATGCCGTTCGCCTTCCGGAAGGCGACGATGTTGCCTGCCAGCGTGGGGCCGAGACCGCTGACGTAGGTGAGAAGGTGCTGGCTTGCGGTGTTGAGATTGACGCCGACGAGGTTGACGCAGCTTGCTACGGTCTGGTCGAGCGAGCGCTTCAGCTCGGTCTGGTCAACGTCGTGCTGATACTGTCCGACGCCTATGCTCTTCGGATCTATCTTGACTAATTCGGCCAGAGGATCCATCAGCCGGCGTCCGATGGATACGGCGCCGCGTACGGTGACATCTTCATTGGGGAACTCTTCGCGTGCTGTCTTGGACGCGGAGTAGATGGACGCGCCGTCCTCGCTGACGGTATAGGCTTGCGGGAGTGGGGCTCCGGGCTTGGTATCGGCGGCATAAAGCTCTATGGCTTCCTTGATGAAGCTCAAGGTCTCGCGTGAAGCGGTGCCGTTTCCGATGGCCACTGCTTCCACCTGATAATCCTTCATCATGCCGATGACGGCCATTGTGGCTTGGGCATAGTAGCGTTTCGGCGGATGCGGATAGACGATGTCGTGGTGCAGGAGATTGCCTTGGGCGTCGAGACAGGCTATCTTACAGCCGTTGGCAAAGCCGGGATCGACGGCCATCACGCGCTTCTGACCGAGCGGGGCGGCCAACAGGAGCTGGCGTAAGTTGCCGGCAAAGACCTGTATGGCTTCCAGATCGGCCTGCTGTTTGCTTGATGCGGCGAACTCATTCTCTATGGATGGCTCCAGCAGACGCTTGTATGCGTCGGCCGCAGCTTCTGCGACGAGATCCGACGAAGGGCCTGTGCCTCTGACAAACTGTCGCTGCAGGGTCTCTGTGGCTTGCCTGTCGTCCACGCTGATGTTTACTCTGAGGATTCCTTCCCGCTCTCCGCGGCGCATGGCCAACAGCCGATTGCCCGGGCAACGGCGCAACTGCTCGCTGAAGTTGAAGTAATCGGCGTATTTGGCTGCTTCGTCCGTATCGGCCTTTGCTTTGATGACGCGCGATGAGATGACTGCTTCGCGTCGGAAGATGCGGCGCAGTTGCTGCCGTGCCCGCTCGTTCTCGCTAATCTCTTCGGCGATGATGTCCTTTGCTCCTGCGACGGCTTCGTCGGCAGTCATCGGCTCTTCGAGGTTGGGGAGCAGGCTGTCGATTTGCTGATGGAGGCCTCCCCGCTGGAGCATGATCCATCTGGCGAGGGGCTCGAGCCCTCGTTCGCGAGCCACTTGTGCACGTGTGCGCCGTTTCGGACGATAGGGGAGATAGATGTCCTCGAGCTCGGTGGCATCCCAACAGTTGTCGATCCGCTGCTGGAGTTCGGGCGTCATCTTCTCCTGTTCGGTGATTGTGCGGCAGACCGTTTCCTTCCGTTTGAAGAGTTCTTTCAGTCGGTCGTTCCAGTTGCTGATCGCTGCGATCTGCACTTCATCTAATCCTCCGGTCTTCTCCTTACGGTAGCGGGCGATGAAGGGAATGGTGCAGCCGTCGTCGAGCAGTGTCAGCGTGTTTTCCACCTGATGTTCGGGCAGATGCAGTTCGGCAGCTATTTTCTTGGTAAATGGGTTCATGGCTTGTCTTGCTTATGTGATCAGCTGCTCCGGCAGCTTGCTGCAGCTTCTGCCGGTTTTACCAGCTCCAGTCGGCAGGGTTATAGTTCTGTTCGACTTCTTGCTCGATCTTATCGGGCAGGTTGCAGAAAAAGTCGATTCCTGTTTTGCTCTCCAGTTCCTTGATGCTGATGGCATAGTCGCGCGGGTTGGGATTCTTGATGACAGTGTTCGTATGTTCGGTCCAGAAGGCGAGTGCCTTATACTTGCCGTCTTTCACGCATAGGATGGCCATGTAGAAGTACTTCGGCACTGTCAGCCCGCTGCTTGTCCTCGTGAGAATCTGATCTTTTTTGTCGATCGTACCGGCCTTGACGACATACAAGGTGTCACGATAGGCAGAGCTGTAGCCCCACTTCTGGACCTGCGTTTCGAGCGTCTGCCATAAGTTTCCGTTATGGTTCTGATATTGCGGATGGATGTTGCTCATGATGAATGTCTGCCGGTTTTGCGCCGCGGTGGTCTGCCGGTCGCTCGACGCACACATGTGGCCGCGGGAGAAAGGCGTGCCCTTGTAGTCGGCGTCATGCGTCTGATATTGTGACGGAATGTCCGGGTCGTCCTGCCAGCCGCCATTTCTCCCGACACCTTTGTCGGGCAGTCCGTCGTGCATTTGCAATGCCACCCAGCGGTTGGCCTTCTTTGTGCAGTCCCATTCCAATGAATACGTGCGGTCTATACCCGATGTCTGCTTGACGATGAAAAGCTGCAAGTCCTTGTCACTGAGCTTCGGTATCTCAAGTCTGTCGGCTCCCTTGTCCAATCCCTTCGTGTTTTTGTTGGTGTTGGTCTGATCATCCGAGGGGATCGGATCCGTACCCCCGCCGCCGGGCGTGGCACCGTCGAGGCTGAGCTGAAGGTTCTTCACCTCCCATGTGGACGAACTGCCGTTGCATGAGTGGTAGAGGGCGATGACCACATTGCTCTCGCCCAAGAAGCGTGAAGGGATCTTGTAGGTATAGGTGCTGAACGTAGAGAAGTCCTTGGTCTTGCTGATTTGCCCGTCGGTGATGTCGGTCCAGACGGTCGTCGCGGGGTCTCCGGTATATTGATCGGTGATGAGCACCTTTGTCGTAGACCCGCTGTATTGCAGGACATATTTGAATGTGAGCGTGGCACCGGTGGCCTCTGTCATGTCGTAAGCCTCTGAGAGGAGGTAGCTCTCCGATGGAGTCGTGGTTTTGTTGGCATAGCCAGAGGCTTTCGCCGAACTGTAGTCGATCACCCAGGACAGACCCTTGACGGTCCTGACGGTGAAGGCTCCGAAGTCGGTGGCGAATGTCTCGCTGGCGTAGATCCTGTCCGTGGCCTGCTTGCCGGGCTTGATTGTCGGCTTCGCGAAGGTGAAACTGTCTACCGCCAGGGCGTCATAGGCGTGGCGGTCAGTGCCGTTCGAGATGTAAACCTGCGTGGGATTGTCGGCCTTGTCGAATGAGATGCCGTCGACTTTAGCCGTCGAATAGACATGGTAAGACTGGCCCTTGCAGACATATATCTTACTTTCCTGCGCGCAGGCTGCAGTTGTCAGTGCCGCGAATGTGGTCAATAGGAGAAATTTCTTCATATAGATAGCGTTTGATCATGTTCACAAATTTACGCAAAAAATTTTTATCTCGCAAGCATTCTATCCAGTTGTTTGAAGCGCATTTGGATGCTTTCTTGTAACTGTATGATTATCAACGCCTTGGCGGAGCATAGCTTTGGGCCGCCCGGAGCTATGCTTTCGGGTGCCAAGAGCTATGCTTTGGACGCCCCGGAGCTATCATATGCGCAGACCGCAGTTATGCTCTGTCTCTAACGCA
>ONHE01000075.1 GCA_900317545.1 uncultured Prevotella sp.
GAAATACCTCTACACTGCGCCGAATGAGAATGTGCTTAAGTCTTAATCGAACCTTTATGGAATTGAAATAAGCGAGATATTCTTGCATATCCTTCGGTTTCTGAGTCTTAATCGAACCTTTATGGAATTGAAATAGAAGCGCAACCGCAAGAGCCATCTCTTCTCTCAGAAGTCTTAATCGAACCTTTATGGAATTGAAATTAAGTATTGCAAAGGCAGACGGTATAAAAGAAATGGGTCTTAATCGAACCTTTATGGAATTGAAATTGATAACGGAACGTAGGGATAATTGATAAGTTATGTCTTAATCGAACCTTTATGGAATTGAAATGTGAGTTGCAGCCACGGTTGTTTGAGGTCGGACAGTCTTAATCGAACCTTTATGGAATTGAAACTAATGAGTCTGAGGGGAGCAAATTGTATAACGCAAAGTCTTAATCGAACCTTTATGGAATTGAAACATTCCTTTGCAAGAGATTCTATCTCGATTATTCTTCGTACTTTTGTGATGTCAACAATCTATGTAGCATTATGATAGACGAGATTCTGGAGAATAACCGCCGCTTTGTGGCCGGAAAGGGCAATGAGAAGCATATCACCGACGGGAAACCGTTAGGCAAGACGTTGATAGTCACCTGTACGGATACGCGTTTGAGTGTGATGCAGCCTGAGGCTACTCATTACCTATAGCAGGGAACGCGGAAAGAATACGCGTTTGAGTGTGATGCAGCCTGAGGCTTTGGGCATCATACATGGTCAAACTGGAGATGCAAAGGGCACGTCACCTGTTGAAGACGAAACCCGGACTGACGATCGAGGATGTCGCCGAACGCTGCGGCTTTGAGCACACGCCCAACTTCTATAGTGCCTTCAAGAAGATATACTGCATCACGCCGATGGACTATCGCAGGGGAGTCGGCATGTGAGGCCGTACAAGTCGCGTTGAACATACTGTGAGTGCGGCGTATCTATCCATGTTGAAATTGTGTATAGACCGGTTGTCGGGTATGCACAAAACCGGCCTTGTTTTTCATCAGGTCGTTGACGCACTTTATGATGCGTCCTTGATAGTGCACGTCATGGAGGGCGTAAGTGTCTTTCTCATTGCCGTACTCACACCTTGGGCTACTTATAATCTCATTGCCGTACTCACACCTTGGGCTACTTATAAGATGTATGACGTGCCAGCTCGTGAGTGGCTGAAAAAGAAATTGTTTCATAAATTATCTAAGTTATATATTCAATCATCATTATCATATGCGTATCAATCATGTAGCACTTTACTGCCGCGACCTGGAATGTATGCGGACATTCTTCTTGAAGTATTTCGATGCTTTCAGCAACGACAAGTATCACAATCCCCGCACGGGACTGTCCACCTATATTCTCTCTTTCAATGAGGGCAGTTGTCGACTGGAACTGATGAACCGACCGGACATGGTAGAAGTGGATGCGGCTAAGAACAATACAGGATTCATCCATCTCTCGTTCAGCTTAGGAAGCAAGGAGATGGTGGACAAGAAAACCTTAGAGCTTTCGCAAGCGAGCTATTCCGTTGTTAGCGGGCCACGTATCACAGGTGACGGCTATTACGAGAGTTGTGTCTTGGGACCGGAGAATATCCAGATAGAGATCACGGTATGACCGCAGACTACTTAACCTTGAGAGCCCTTCATCCTGATTTCTAGCTACTAATAAGAAAACGAGTCACACAAGTTTATTTATCGTATTTTTGTGCTTATAATAGAAGGATTCGCTGGTGGCCCCCGCCATCGAAAAGGATGTGCTGATGACCTCCAACATCTACAAGCTTGCTCTCATGAAACAATTGTTTAAATTGGGGTGCGGTTATTCTGCCGAGATACTTTCGCTGACAAAACTGATGGGACAAGGATGCCGGCAACGTGACCACGTTGGCTTCGTATTTAGGGATTTTCGACCAGTGTGCATTGCTGACGGGATTGCAAAAGTATGCCAATGATGATCCCCAAAAGTGCGGCTCCATTCCCAAATACCAAGTGTACAACAAGAGAACGGCATTGAAGCGACGCGCCGTGCCGTCAGCGAACTGCGACAAGGCAAGGTAACACGCTGCAAGAACTTCGACGAGTATCTGAAAAGCGTCAAGTGATGCGTGAAATCCCCTTATAAGAACCGGCACCCATGCCGACTTGTTCTAATCCCTTAACCACTTTCCCGTTTTCCCACCGCCGCCATGCCCATAGGGGCAGGCATCACCGTGTGGCTTTTTTAAAGCTTTCCTTTGCACAGTGTGTCAGTGTCTCCCTTTTGTGGTGAGATCAGAAGAAAAACAAGTAGAATGAACAAGTATAAATCTGCTAAAAACAAGCAATTTGTCAACCTCGACACCCGCGCCTCCTGCAAGGCGTTTCCCACAAGAGATTAACGGGGAGGTTCATATTCTATGAACAAAAACCGATCGAAACCGCACATTCCGCCGCTCAGCGGCCGATGGACATGAGCAGGTCCCACGGCACTGCTCACCGCAGTCGTTATCGGCGCACAGGCGCAGACGAATGTCGAGAGCAGTACGCAACCGCCACGAGACCAAAACGGCGATCTGTGGGCATCTATGCCTATGGCGGCCTGTCGTGGGCTACCGACGTGTGGTATCAGAACCTCGATGCCAAGCGCAGCTATAAACTGACGCCAGCTGTGGACGGCGGCCTTTCCTTCACATCGATTTATCATTTTTTTCATCCAAGTGGCACGTCATGTCGAAGATTTTGGCTACTTTTGCACATCACAACTTATTAGAATGAAAAAGAGAGCCTTCCTGATTATATTGTTCTTGGCCGGCGTCATACTCCCGTCTGTGGCCGTGCTGAAAGAAAAAGACTTGGACAACACCTTGACGATCCTTCGCACGGAACTCATCAAATGCAGGACCGAGCTTGAGCGTCAGTCGACATTCATTCAGCATCAGCAGGAACAAATGGGGAAAAATCTGTTCGCGATCATGAACAGAAGCAACCAAAACTCTCTGATGCTCTATTCGCAGAAGAGTGAATATATCTTCGACATGACCTACGCCTGCCATGAGGCCACGGAGCAGTATCACGAATTCCAGCGCAACGTCATGCCTTTCCGCAAATATCTGGCGCGTACACGAAACGAACTCGCACGCTATGACAGTCTGGTCAACACGCTCAGTGCCATGCCGACGAGGACACTCAGCGAGCGGGCCAACATAGATCGCAGCGTCTGTCTTGCCCTGGCCATCAACATCCGCAGAACGCTCAAGGACAACAGTAATCAATTGAGCGACTACATCCGGTATTACAAGATGACCGAGGCTCACTTGAAATATCTGAATGACTACGCCGATGCAAGGTATGCAGATATTCAATCGAACATCTTTGTCAATGCCGGAGACAGTTATTTCAAGATCATCGGGGCACTGGGAGAGAACCTTCGGGAGATGTCGATGACCGTGACGGAGAAGTATCAGCCACAGAAAAAGGTCAAATCACAATGGGACAGCCGTATGATCTTCGGTCTTCTCGGCATGATCATCATCGTTGGAACTGTCTCTCTGCTGTTCAACATTCTCTTGGTCAGGGTGCTTTTCACGCAGTTGGTGAAACGCAACCGGCTCAGTAAATTCTATAACCGGATTTTCCGCAAGGATGATAAACTATCCCTGCAGGAGTCGTTCCTGTCCAAGCGGCTGTACATCATCTTTACCACCACTGTTGTTACGTTTGCCGTGATCCTCGGCATTGTCAGGGTTAGCTGGGAACAGAACTTCATCATTATGGCCTGCGGGCTGCTTGTGGAGTTTGTCTGGCTTTTGGGCGTCATTCTCATCTCGCTCCTGATCCGCTTGGGCGGCCACCAGATCAAGAGCGGATTTGCCATCTATCTTCCCTTGATGGTCATTGGCTTTATCACCATTTCGTTCCGCATCATCCTAATCCCTAACGATCTCGTCAATCTGATTTTCCCCCCCACCCTGTTGGTATGCATGCTGTGGCAATGGCAGGTGATCGCCCGATACGGGAAGCAGGTTCCGAAGAGTGACTTGTTCTATGCTTATCTGACACTAACGGTCTTCATCGCCTCTGTCATCTGTTCTTGGCTCGGATACACGCTACTCAGCGTACAGATGTTGATCTGGTGGATCATGCAGCTGACCTGCATTCTGACCATTACCTGCATCAAAGGATTGCTCGAAAGCTACGCAGACAGGCATGAGCTCGGCACCCGTCCGATCACACAGACTTGGTTTTACAACCTGATTTATACGGTCGTTCTGCCCACATTGGGGGCTCTGTCGATTTTGATTTCCATCTATTGGGCTGCCGATGTCTTCAATCTGAGCGACACGACGCGCCGGATCTTCCTGGAACGAATCGTGGACAGCAACAACATGCGTATCAGCATCTGGGGCATCACGCAGGTTATCATTCTCTATTTCATCTTCTCTTACATCAGCAGTACGCTGAAGGAGTTGTTGCGGAACCATTTTGAGAAGGCAGATTATTCTACTGCTGCAAGCAAGAATGTAATGGCACGCAATGTCCTCCAGGTTGTAGTCTGGGGAACGTGGTTGCTGGTCAGCCTCGCCATCTTCCATGTCAACAACACTTGGTTGGGATATATCTCGGTCGGATTCTCAACAGGTGTCGGATTTGCATTGAAAGACATCCTTGAAAACATCTACTATGGCATTTCACTGATGGCAGGCCGCATCAAGGTCGGAGACTGGATCGAGGTGGACGGCAAACGTGGCAAGGTCAGTTCGATCTCCTATACTTCAACTCAGGTCGACACGATAGACGGTTCGGTTATGGCTTTCCAGAACAGCCAACTGTTTACGAAGAACTATAAGAACCTGACCAAAAATCATGGCTATGAACTGGCAGTCATTCCGATTGGGGTCGCCTACGGCACCAATGCCAATCAAGTGAAAGAGATCATTGTCAATGCCATCACGCCCTTGGCATGTCGCGATCACACAAAAGAAGTGAAGGTCGTATTCGCCGAGTTTGGTGACAACAGCATCAATTTCAAGATCATTGTCTGGATACCTGTATTGACCCAGACCTATGCCAAGGGTGAGATCATGGAAGCAGTCTATAACGCGCTGAACGATCACCGGATCGAAATCCCGTTCCCGCAGCGTGACATTCATATCATCACGTCCACAAACCCGGCTTGAACCGTTCAATGATGATCCAAGAAAAATAGTACAATTATGCGAATACCAATATTGATTGCAGGACCATGTGTCATAGAATCCAAGGAAATCCTCGAAACGGTTGCTACCGAACTTGTGAGAATCAACAGGAAATTAGGTACAGACATCATCTTCAAGTCCTCGTTTGACAAGGCCAATCGGACATCCATCCATTCCTTCAGAGGCCCAGGAATTGAAAAGGGGCTGCAGATGCTCGCTGACATAAAGGCCAAGTACGGCCTGAAGATCCTTACGGACATTCACGAGAGCCATCAGGCTCCCTTGATCGGCGAGGTTGCAGACGTCATCCAGATCCCCGCTTTTCTCTGCCGCCAGACCGATCTGCTGGTGGCCGCGGCCCGCACGGGAAAGACCGTCAACATCAAGAAAGCGCAGTTCCTCAGTGGGCGCGACATGGTTTATCCGGTAGAGAAAGCGCATGACGCAGGGGCCAAAGAGGTGTGGCTGACGGAGCGCGGCAACTGCTTCGGATATAACAACTTGGTGGTCGACTTCCGTAACATACCCGACATGAAAGAGATCGTACCGACTGTCATCATGGACTGTACGCACAGCGTGCAACGCCCCGGAGCCGGCGGCGGAAAGACAGCCGGCGACCGTCGTTTTGTGCCTTCGATGGCATTGGCAGCGAAGGCATTCGGCGCTACAGGCTATTTCTTTGAAGTCCATCCCGATCCGGAGCATGGACTGAGCGATGCCTCAAATATGTTAGAACTCGCCAAATTGGAAGAACTTATTATCAAACTCATTCCGTCAAAATGAATATGAGCCCCGAAAAAACAATCAGTAAGATTAAGGCATACGGAATCGGATGCCTGAGAGAAGAAGCGCAATCCATCTTGGATTTGATTCCCCAGATCAACGATGACTTCGACAGAGCTGTTGAACTAATGTATCATTGCAAAGGGAAGATTATCGTTACAGGAGTAGGAAAAAGCGGTAATATCGGCGCCAAAATAGCTTCCACCCTGTCCAGCACGGGCACTCCAGCCTTTTTTATCAACCCATTGGATGTCTACCATGGTGACTTGGGCGTGATGACTTCGGATGATGTAGTCCTCGCCCTGAGTAACTCCGGACAGACCGATGAACTGCTCCGCTTTCTGCCCATGGTGCTCCACATGCAGATACCAGTGATCGCTATGACCGGCAATCCTGATTCCTTGTTGGCAAAATATTCATCAGTGCTTATTCAAGTCAAAGTGAAAAAAGAGGCCTGCCCCCTCAACTTAGCTCCCACAAGCAGCACGACAGCCGCGCTGGCCATGGGAGATGCCATTGCCATCGCCTTGATGGAGATGAGGGATTTCAAGCCCCGCGACTTTGCTCAGTTCCATCCCGGAGGAGAGTTGGGCAAACGCTTGCTGACGAAGGCTGCCGATGTAATGCGCAGTGAAGATCTCCCTATTATCCCCAAAGATATGCACTTAGGCGAAGCGATCATTCATGTCAGCAAAGGAAAATTAGGCTTGGGCGTCTCTTTGAGCAATAACAAGGTGATCGGACTCATAACGGATGGCGATATCCGAAGGGCTATGGAGAGGTGGCAAGCAGACTTCTTCAATCATACTGTGGATGACATTATGACAAGAGAGCCTAAAGTCGTCTCGCCGGAAACGAAGATTACGGAAATTCAACGGATCATGAACAAGTTTAAGATACACACCGTTTTGGTGGTTGATGGCGATAACCATCTGGTTGGAGTTGTCGATCATTATTCGTGCATGATATAATCAAAGAAAGCAAAAGAATTTGAAAAAGACGTTCTTTATTGTTTTTTCGATGATCTGCCTCTGCTGTTCTGCCCAGCGGGCAGACTCTCTCTTGGTCAGCCAGCTACGCCGGGAGGGAGTCACGTTTTCAGATAACAACTCGATTGTATTGTTGCAGAACGGACAGGAAAAGTTTGACGACCTGTTTAAAGCAATCGGACAAGCCCGAAGCTCCGTACATCTGGAGTACTTCAATTTCAGGAATGACTCTATCGCAAGACTGCTGTTTCAGTTGCTCGAAAGAAAGGTCGCAGAGGGAGTGGAAGTGAGAGCTTTGTTTGACGCATTCGGCAATTCCTCCAACAACAGGCCGCTCAAGAAACGCCATCTCGACTCAATCCGGGCGAAAGGAATCGAGATTTACAAATTCGATCCGATCACTTTTCCTTGGGTAAACCATGTTTTCTCCCGTGACCATCGTAAGATTGTCGTCATCGACGGGAGAATTGCCTACACCGGAGGGATGAACGTAGCGGACTACTATATTAACGGAACGCCGCAAGTAGGTTCATGGAACGATATGCATTGTCGCATAGATGGCGATGAGGTCAATACGTTGCAGCGCATCTTCATCAAGATGTGGAACAGGGTCAGCGGACAAAACGTGCATGGTGCAAAATACTATCGAGGGAGCTTGGACAACAGTGACTATTTTGAAGAGCTGAAACCAGACACAACCATATCAAGGGGGAGGAAAATAGTGGGGATCATTAATCGTGAACCCCGTACGTCGAATAAGATCATCAGACAGTTTTACCTCAATGCCATCAACGACGCGAAAGACAGCATAAAAGTTATCAATCCCTACTTCACTTTGAACCGTAAGCTGAAGAAAGCATTCAAAAAAGCGACGAAAAGAGGGGTGAAAGTCGAGATCATGCTATCGATCCGGAACGACATCCCGTTGACTCCCGATTGCGGATTTTACAATGCACATCAGCTCATGAAGAAAGGATGCAAGATCTGGATGTATAAGCCGGGGTTTCATCATACCAAGATTATCATGGTCGACGGGCAGTTCTGTACGGTCGGTAGCGCCAATCTGAATGCAAGAAGTCTAAGTTGGGACTATGAGGATAATGCTGTGATCATCGACAGGTCTACAACGAAGGAATTGAGTGATTTGTTTGACAGTGAAAAGAAAGACTGTTTCCTGCTGAACGAAGCGAAATGGGACAGTTGGCGGACGCCATGGCAGAAGTTCCGCGGCTGGTTCGCCCATCTGCTCTCCCCTTTCCTTTAAGCCCTGCCTAAATCTTGTTGATGTCCACGAATCCATGCATCACGGCATAGATGGTCAATGCAGAAACGCTCTTCAAACCGAGTTTTTCCATGATGTTCTTCCGGTGTGTAATCACGGTGGTGACACCAATATTCAGTTTGTTGGCGACCTCTTTGTTGATGCAACCCTGAGCAATAAGGGACAGAACCTCGATCTCCCGGTTTGACAAGGTGGCCGTGCGCACCATTGAAGAAATAGGAGGAAGGTTGCGTCCGTTTGCATGGGCATGCTGCTCAAGCTTCAAAATCGACTTGATCAGGACGGATTCCGGCACATTGGTACAGATCGTATGAAATCCGCTCAACGAGGAATTGGGATTGTCGGATTCAGACAATGCAATCGTCTTGTGACAATTACGCTCAAAGAATTGCCGATGTTCGACAATGATATTGGTAGACACAAAGAAATGCACAAATCTATCCAAGACTGCAGACGTTAAGTCTCCAAATGTGCCGAAGATTTCAACTTCCATCATCGGCATGACACTTAACAGGATCTGCTTCAATCCATAAGCGGCTAAGGTGTTGGCTTCAACAACAGCTATTCGAGGATGTCCGTTTCCTAACATTGCAGCTTCCATATCTGCTCACAAAGGTAATTCATTTTTTCCAAAAACGCGAAGTGATGTCAACAAAATCATTCCCGGCTACCCGCTGATAGAGTCGCTGATTCGTCGTCTGATCCTTCAGACAGCCCAAATGGGCCAGATAAGGGCCAAGTTTTATATAATCAAAATGATCTTTCTCAATGAACGGTGACAGCACAGCCCGTCCACTGTACCATGCTGTCTTAATTGCCGGAAACTCACGACGCAGAAATCGGGCAAGGTCATTGACGGTTTTGGGGTCAGCATCGCCACCCATGAGACAGAGACAAGTAATGTCAGAGCCATAGTCGCCAATGATCCGTTGAAGACTGATTGGGGTCAAAGGCTCACCGATGTCATGCCACAGGTACTGGCTATGACAGCCTGGGCAGCGACACGGGCAATTGCTGATCGTAATTGCCAATGTCACTTCATCAGGTATTTCTTGAAAGACGATACTTGTTTCTACAAATTTAAGCATGCTGTGCTACCTCTTCATGAATGGGACGTTTGCGCTCAGGCGCGTAGAAACGACGGTGTTCTTCTTCCTGGCGTGCCTGGGAGAAGTTGCTGACCCGCTTCAGATAACCAATGATCCGGGTCATATAGTCCACGTTGGTGCTATGACACTCAGGACATTCGTGCAGGTAGCGCTTGTCTATATGGCCACAGTCATTGCAGATGGTGTTGGGAATGTTATAGGTGAAATAATTGCATCCTTCTTTCGCAGCAATTCTGAACATCTGTCTGTATTGTGCTTTCGATAGATGTTCGTCCAAGTTCATGTGAAGGGCAGATCCCCCGGTGAGGTGCCGGATATATGGTGCACCATGCAGCTTGAACTTATCCACCGCGGTCAATGACTGATCTTCAACGATGTAGAAATAACTGTTATAGCAGTCTCTCGGCACGAAATAGCCATCCTCCCTATCCCACTTCGCGTGCTTTACACCAACATTCTCAGCCGGAATCATCTCGCAATTGAACATTACATCTTTTGTGCGGTATTTTCGATTGTACTGTTCAATCAATCCCAATATGCCTTGCACATATTTCAGATATTCCGGATTGTCATTGATCCGGAGTCCTATGAATTCGGCAGACTCCACCAATCCGTTGATCCCGATAGTCAGATACTGCCTGCCCATGTTGATGTAGCCGGCATCAAACAATGGCAACATGCCATGCTTCTGCAACTCTTTAAGATTCTCATTGTAAGCCATCTGCACCTTGTGGCATAGATCGATGATCTTGCCCAGATAGGTCTTATAATCGAGTTGATGATTGACGGCATACTGGATGCAGCGATTCAGATTGATCGTCAGCACGCTCTTTGACCCTGTCGAGACACCACCTGCACCCAATGTGTAACTGAACCCGTTGTCCTGGATCTCGTTCCGAAGCCTGCAGCAAGATGACAATGAGTCTGCATTGTCACTCAAATAGGTGAAGAAGCTGTGTCCTTCCGCATACATCTCTGCCGCAAAATCCGCCCATTCCTCATCTCTGCATTCACCGTTCTCGGTCAGCATGGCCATGGTCTCGACGGGAAAAGTCAGCACCGTCTTTGTTCTCTCATGGTTGAACCATTTCATGAAACGCTTCTGTAGCCATGACAATCCTTCCCAGTCGGGTTGTGTCCCGTCCGGGAAATAGAAGTTGCTGAACAGGCTGTCAAAATAATATCGGTCATAATAAGATATGTTCCAGAACACGGCCTGATAATTTCTGGCCCCTGTAGGTTGATTGAGAGAGTAGACTATTTGCTCAAAACAATCGGAGATCACCTTATCTATGGAGCGCTTTTTTAGTGAAAGATCTACAATGTCATCCACATGTTTATAATAGTCGGGACCATACTCTTTTCCGATGAAATAGTTCATATACATCAGGAATTCGGGCGTGGCACAAGCACCGGATAACATGCTGCTCACCATGAAAACCATGTTGATGAATCCGCCGCAGAAACTTTTGAGATTGGTGGGTGCCGTTGAATTGCCGCCGATAGAGATGGTTCCTCCGATCAGCCAGGGATACATCGTGATCGAAGCACAATAATTGGCCAATGACGTCTCATCGTTTTTGTAAATGAAGTGATGGGTCAACTTGTCGATATAATCATCCGCCAACTCCTTGCCATACATCTTCTTGATGCGGTCGATCAACAGTCTGCGGTTCAGGCGGATGAAGCTTGCTTTGGGCAATTCGCCTATCAAGGTTGCGATATTCTTATGTTCAACGTTGGCATTGGCATCATACTTCGATCCAGTTGCTGCATTCGAGGCTGCGCAGTATTCGGTCAGAAACTTCAGTTTCTCTATCGTTTCCCGGTCCTCCGTATGCTGTTGGCGATAGAGCATAAAACTTTTCGCCACCTTGTAATAATTCTCCCGCATCAGTGCCTCTTCCACCTGATTCTGGATTTCCTCAACGGTGATACCCTCATGAATATCGAGATGGCTGATGATCTTGGAGATAGAGCCTAAATCGGCAGGTTCATCAACGGATTCGAATGCCTTGATTATCGCATTCATAATTTTGTCAAGCGAAAAGCGGTCTGTTGTTCCGTCGCGTTTTGTGATCGTAAAATTCTTAATTTCCATTATATTGTTTCCCTTTTTAGAAAACTTTATCTGCATTTAAAAGATAAAAGTTTTCCATTTTGTATAACTAATGCTTTATATTTAGATTATTAATTTATTCATTTTGTACTACCATTCTCCGTGCAAAGATAGAACAAAATTCCCATATCATATACCACATACGACATCTAAAAAACAGCGATTTATCTTTTTTAGCAATTAGTTTTTTACATAAAAGGATAGATCTTTTATGCTGTAAAAAGATAAAAGAAATTATAAATCAAGTACTTATAATTTTACGCTCGAGATATCAACCAAGTTGTTTACGATGGCATATATTGTCAGTCCTGCGGGCGAATGTATCTGCAATTTGCGAGCGATGTTGCGACGGTGTGTGATAACCGTGTTGATTGCAATGCAGAGATGATCTGCAATTTCTTTATTCGTCATTCCCTGCACGAGGCTCACTATAACATCTTTTTCGCGATCACTGAGCGGATCCACGGCGTTAGAACCCTGATTGATCATATTGGAAATCTTCGCCGAAACATCGCTCTGTTTCAACCGCTTTTCCAGTCTGCGTATAACGGGAATAAAGATTTCTTCTTCGACCTGAGCATGTTGCGCCAACCATTCCTCACAGTTATATATATTATATAAGGTGGCCGACAGCTGATTATTACGCAAGCCGTCCGACGGCAGATACTTGATGATGATGTTTTTCAGTTCATGGAGTTTTCGGTCCGTCTGCGTATGGTGTTTCGAGAAGGTTTCTATGTCGTACTTACCCGTAACCTTATTGTTAAGCAGATTGTCCACGTATGGGAAGACAGTCTTCTCTTCATACTGCATGTGATTCCTGATATCGTGGGCGTACTCATCATATAACTTCATGATCAAACGGGCAAGATTGTGACTCTCATCCAAGGCATTCTCCAAGCCTTTACGTATGTAAGGAAGTTCAAAACCAAGATAATATTCATGCGAAGCACGCAAATATTGGATCAAGGTGGGGATGGAAAGCCTGTCGGCGTCATCATAGTCACGATAGCCATTGATGGTGAAGTTGACGACCGCGAGAAATGTGTAGGTGTCAACATTCTGATCCTCGCATACTTCCCTCACTGTCTTGTCGCCAAATCCGAGGCTTATGCCAAATGACCCCAAGCTCTGCAATATGTTATAATTGTCCTTGATGATAGAGATCATTTTATCATCAGCTTCATACATCTTTTGATTTTTCATCTGTCACCTGCGTGCTTTTGTTGCTTTTGTTTGCAAAAATAGGAAATAAATGTGAGAAATGCAATCCTTAAAAATAGGTATTTCATTTTCTACATTAAAAATCGATGCACGTCCTTGAAGGATCCAATCCGCATGGCAGGCTGTCGGGATCAAAGATCCAGCCCTTACGCCACAGTTGTTCATCTTCAGAGGTAAAACAGACCGGGCAGCTGTCCCCCGCAATAGGGCAGCCGCTTTCGGGAAAGGTCTTCCTGATGTTGCGCTAACAAAAAAATCATGTGGAAATACGTTAAATTTACTTATGCGTATATGGTGTTACCGTAATAATGAGTATATTTGCCAAACCTAACCGGAATAAGACCATCGTATGGACGGCCCGAAACACAGTCATAGTCCGGACATCTGTAACACCTATCATAATATGAAAAACAATTTAAGAAAATCTGTACTGACATCCTGTTTGGCAATGACGGTGCTATGCGTTTCAGCGACGACACAGGTCAACAAACAAAAAAGAAGTCAAATGGTTGTTAACCCGCTTTTGCGTCCGAGCACTTTACCCTATGGCGCACCTGATTTCAGCAAGATCAAGGACACAGATTATATGCCTGCGCTGAAGGCAGGTATCGAACAGCAACGTCAAGAGATCAACCGCATCGTCAATAACAAGCAGAAGCCTACTTTCGCTAACGTCATTCTGGCTTACGAGAAAAGCGGACAGCTACTCAATCGCGTATCAAACATTCTGTTTGGATTGACCAATGCGAACAAGACACCGGCATTGGGGAAGGCCGAAGAAGAGGCCATAGCCCTGCTCACTGCATGGCAAAACGAAATCAGTTTCAACCAGCCGTTCTTCAACTTGGTCAAATATGTCTACGACCATGAATACAACAAACTCACCGGCGAGGACAAGAAGCTTCTGGAAGAGGTATATAAAGGATTTGTCAGAGCCGGAGCTCTGCTGCCTGCCGATAAAAAAGCGCGCATGGAACAAATTAACAACCGGTTAGCCAATCTTGAGCAACAGTTCGGTAACTTGCTGCCGGAGTCAACGAATGCCGCGGCAGTTTGGGTGTCCTCAAAGGAAGAGCTCGCCGGACTGAGTGATGCAGACATCGCGCAATGTCAGAAAGATGCGGAGAATCTGGGGGGCAAAGCACCCTACTGTATAGTCATCATCAACACGACACAACAACCAATTCTGGCCAGTTTAGACAATAGGGCACTACGGGAGAAGGTATACAATGCATCCGTACATCGAGCTGACGGAACAAACCGATTCAACACATTCGCGCTCATTGCAGAGATTGCCAAGCTTCGTGCAGAGAAAGCCGAAATCATGGGATTCAAAAACTACGCGTCCTATTCGCTTGATGACGCAATGGCAAAAAACACAGACAATGTATACGCCTTTCTGAAACAACTGATCGCAGCCTATTCACCGAAAGCCGCAGAGGAGACCAAGGCCATCGAGGCTTATGCACGCAAGACCATGGGCGAGGATTTCAAGCTCCAACCTTACGATCGGTTCTATTTCTCGACAAAGATGAAAAAGGAACAGTTCAATTTCAGCGATGAGGAAGTAAAGCCGTATTTCAATATTGACAGCGTGCTCGTCAACGGCGTGTTCTATGCAGCCCACCAGGTTTACGGCCTGACATTCAGACAGCGCCATGACATCCCGACTTATCATCCTGACATGAAGGTTTTTGACGTGATTGACAAGAACGGCAAACCACTCGCTCTCTTCTATTGTGACTATTTCCGCCGTCCGGCGAAACGAGGCGGAGCGTGGATGGACGCCTTTGTCAAGCAAAGCAGAATGCGGCAGCAGCTTCCGATCATCTATAACGTTTGCAATTACGCCAAGGCACCTGATGGCCAGCCTACCCTCCTCACATGGGACGAAGTGTCAACGATGTTTCATGAATTCGGCCATGCACTGCACGGCATGCTCTCCAACTGCCGTTACAACATGCTGAGTGGTACGGCCGTGGCCCGCGATTTTGTTGAAATGCCATCGCAGTTTAATGAGTTCTTCGCCAGCGTACCGGAAGTTTTCAACCACTATGCCAAGCATTTCAAGACCGGAGAACCAATGCCCGAAGCCTTGAAGGCAAAGATGCTCGGGTCGCTCAACTTCCATTCGGCTTACGCCTTAGGTGAGAACCTGGCTGCCACCTGTGCCGACCTCGCATGGCATAGCCTGTCTTCATCACAGGTTCCGACGGCCGATAAGGCAAAAGACTTTGAGAGCTCAGCCCTTCGGCAGATAGGTCTGTTGGACGATCAAATTCCACCTCGTTATCATACATCTTATTTCAACCATGTCTGGGGCGGAGGTTACGCAGCCGGCTATTACAGCTACCTTTGGAGCGAAGTATTGGCTGCCAATGTCGCCGACTATTTCAAGGCACATGGATCATTGGACCCTGCTGTCGGCCAGGCTTTCAGGGACAAGGTACTGAGCCGTGGCAATACAGGCGATCTGATGCAGATGTTCGACAGCTTCACGGGGTTGAAGACACCCGATGCCAAAGCGCTGATGAAGGCAAGGGGACTGTAAGTCAGAACTTAATCATACATAAACGGGGACTCGGCCTACGGCTGGGTCTCCGTTGTTATATGACATACAATCGCCTTGAAACGCCGGGCTGCCCCTCATGTGGCCTGTGAGATCCATGCTTGAGTGATCATACCTGCCACTTTACGATGATCGCGGGCATATTCTACGTACTATATCCGACGTAAGAACGCTTCACTAAGCCTCGCTGGCAACAAACTGCTTTCAACCCAATTCCAACTTCAGTTCTGGTCATGAAGCAATGGAGAAAGTCCGTGCACAATCCACTTTCCAATCCATAGGCAAAGTTAATAAAAATGAAAGTTTTATTTCACATTCAACAAAAATTCTGTAAATTTGTGTCCTATATTGCATGAAGCGACTGAAGCACATTATCAGCATTGCCATTTGGACGGTCGTCGCGCTCTATTTCGGCATCATCATACTGACCCATATACCGTCAGTACAGCGGCTGATCGGTACACAAGTGAGTGAGAGCCTATCGCAGAAGTTGGGCACAAAGGTAAGAATCGGGCGTGTCGACCTCGGTTTCCTCAATCGCATCATCATTGATGACGTGGCCATCGAAGATCAAAAGGGAAAGCACATGCTGATAGCCACACGTGTCTCCGCGAAGTTTGCCTATCCCGAATTGGTCCGCGGACGCATCTCCATTTCAAGTGCTCAGCTTTTTGGAATGAATGCTGTATTTTATAAAGAAACCGCATCCTCAAAGCCAAACTTTCAGTTCATCCTCGACTCGTTGGCTTCCAAGGACACGACAAAGTCTTCAACGCTTGATCTCGCCATCAATTCGCTCATCATCCGGAACGGCCGAGTCCGTTACGATCAGATAGACAGTCCTTCCTCCACATCACAAGTCTCGCCCCGGCATCTTGACCTGCGGGAGATCAGCGCACATTTCATCGTCAACGCCTTAACCAATGATTCGCTCAATCTGAACGTTAAGAAGCTGGCTCTGAAAGAATCAAAAGGCCTGGACATACGTTCCCTTTCTTTCCGTCTTGTAGCCAACAAATCAGGAACCGAGGTTACGAATTTCAGACTCCAATTGCCAAGGACTGATCTGCAGTTGGGAGACATCAGGGTGGCCTGCCGCATCGGAGCGCGAGGTGTGGAATGGCCTTCCTTACAATACGAAGGAAGCATCCTGCCTTCGCAGATCACACCAGGGGATCTGGCATGTGTGGAATCCGGTCTGAAAAACTTCACGAACAGCATCCAGATCAGAACCTCTTTCTCCGGCACGAGTACAGCCTTGCTGATCAAAGAACTTGAGGTCACGTCCGACAAAAGGAGCATCAACATGAATGCTTTCGGATCCGTCAGCAACTGGCAGTCTACCCCTCGCTGGACCGTTACTATCAATCATCTTACGCTGAAAGGATCGGGCATCAAGTTCATCGCAGACAACTTAGGCAAGAAATTTGATATTCCGGCCGAAGTAACCCGATTGGGCGACATCAACTACCGTGGCAAATTGGGCGGGACGGGCACCGTCATCAATGCGGCCGGGACCCTCCGCACGGAAGCCGGAAATGCCGAAATAGTCTTCGAGAAAAGGCATCAGACATTCAGGGGGAAGATCGAAACGTCCGGAATAAACCTGCGACGGATCTTAGATGACAATCATTTCGGCATCATTGCCACTCACCTTGATGTCAAAGGAAGATTCACGGGACGTCCCGTCCCGGACCTTCAGGCCAACGGAGTCGTAACACAATTTGACTATAATGACTATTCCTACAAGAACCTCTACGTCAATGGGACTTATCTGAATGAGACCTTCAACGGAATCATCGGCATGGATGACCCGAACGGGAAAATTGATATCAAAGGAACATTCACCACCGATCGCCGAAACCTATCAGCAAGGGTCACGGCCGCTATTGAGCATCTGAATCCTTCTGCGCTGCGAATCTCAAGCCAATGGCCGGACGCTTCGTTCTCCCTCAATGCCTCTGCGGACTTTCAAGGAAGCCAGATCAACACCATTGAAGGTAACATGAAAATCACAGATTTTTCGATGAAATCGGCAGAAAATGATTATTATCTCAATGCGTTGCAGCTCAAAGCAAACCAGCAAGGTGCCGAGCGGATCATGACAATGACGAGCGACTTCGGCGACATGCAGGTCCGCGGCAAGTTCGATTACCGCACGATCGTCCAGAGCATCACCAATATGATCCGATATAAATTCCCCTCCTTGGGCCTCCGCTATCACCCGTTGCCCCAGAAGAACATTTTTTCACTCAACGGGACCATATACCGTTCGGACTGGCTTCAAAAGCTGTTAAATATCCCCGTTGAACTTAACCAGCCTTTTCATATAGAAGGCAGCATGGACGAAAGCAAGAAAAGGATCGACATGACCTTACAAATGCCCGAATTTGCATATAACGGCAAACGCTTCAAGGAAGGTGCGATCAGAATCACCTCGCCTAATGACTCACTCCGGATGACCGCTCATGCCAAGACTACAACAGACGATGGCGAAGATACCATCTATGATCTGGAAGCCTCGGCATTCCGCGATGTGCTCAATACAGACCTCACTTTCAACAATCACAGCGCCAAACAGAAGATCACCGGGAAGCTGTCAGTCGACACAAGATTCCTCAAAGACCAAGACGGGAAAGCAGCGATCCATTCAGAGATTTTACCTTCACATTTCACAATTGGAGACACTGTTTGGTCCATTCGACCATCGCTTATTAGATACGCAAAAAATCATCTGTCA